>CAYQMZ010000471.1:0-2184 GCA_964418725.1 uncultured Pirellulaceae bacterium | reverse complement strand
TTCTCATCGGTCTCCTTCGGAACCGGACACCGCTGCTTCTTAGCGAATTCTCTTAGCGACGCCGGACACATCAACCGACGCGACTTGGCCGGTTCTCGAACTGAAGTCGAGTTGTCAATCCAACGCAGATTCAACCTGGATCGAATCCGCTGAGGTGAATCTGACCGCTGCACCCTGTCAGCTCGTTCGACAGAAGGTAGCGGTGACAAAGGTGACAAAACGATGGCCTGCTAGGACCAGAGACCACTAGGGGCGTTGGCCGAGGCATCTTGCTCACGCGCGGAACAACGCGTTGACACCTCTCATTTACGCTCATGTGAATGCCTACGGCTCGTTCGAATTGGACATGAAAAAGCGTCTGCCCATCGAATTTGCTGAATTGGCAGCGTGAGGGAACTGTTCAGAGTTGCGAACAACGAGTGAGATTTGCGGCTATTTTTGGCTCTTCAGAAAAAATTCAGGTTTTGTCTCGTTTTGGTGGAGCTGAGACGTTGGCCTTTGGCAACGCACTTATATGGCGGTCGATGTTCCGTGTTGTCACGACATCGAAACAGACGCACATATTTGGCCGTTATCCGACGTTGCCGACAACTATTAGCACCCAGGGTGCGTAGAAAGCAGGAATCGACTATGAGAACAACAACTACCGCACTACTCCTGATGCTTATATCGCCCGCGTTGAGTTGGGCTGTTCTTATCTACAACGTCGAGCAAGTCGATCTGGGCGGTGGCTACATGGTTGCAGGCGGCACGATTACTACCGACATGCCACCCACAACCATCCAGGCCTTTTCCATCGAGGTCACCGGACCCGTCCCGTACACATTTTCCAGTTCATCATTGGACCCGGCAACCTTCAGTAATACTCACCTGTTCGATTTCAGCACCAGTGCCATCACTATCGACATGGACGGGATTAGCAGCGTTGGCCCATCAGTTGAGAACATGGATAACACGTTACCTGGTTGCAGCAATTGTAATCAGAGCCTTCAGTGGTTCAGGGATGCTGAGGCAATCGGTTACAGCCACAGGGATCTCGTGGACTCAGCACCGTTTGTTAGGAACTTTAGGTTTGGATTTGGCGGAGTGACAACGGTCGCCACGGCAGTCCCAGAGCCATCCTCGTATCTCTTCATGTGCGTAGTTGGAGTCGCCATGGGAGCGGTTTCGTTCTTTCGAAAACGCTACGCTCAACTTTCCCAGGTTTGACCCTTTTCCAGAAAGTCCCCAACGCCCAGTGACCTAACGCTCGGCGTTTTTGCGTTGGTTCCGACCTTCACCAACCATCGTTTTCCGGAAAATTGGCCCTACGTAACTTCAGAGGTCTATTTCCCCGCTCGCAATCGATGGCCCTTTTGCCTCGTGTCGCATCTGATACCTCAATCGACTTCGACAACGAGGCAACAACGGTACCGGAGTTGTCGGAGGGCGACCAGCGTTTGCTCCGGCTCCTTTCACCGCTGGCCTCGGATTTTTCAAGCGGGTTCAAAGAGACTCGGACCGGAATCCGCGAGAAACTTAAGCACGTTGCTGAGGCGCTCAACACCTTGGAGGAGGTTAAGGATGAAACGCTCGCAGCACGTATCGCTCCGGCGCTAAGAGGCGGATTGCAGCCAAGCGAAATCAATTCGAAGAAAAACTAGCTCACGTAGACTCTCTGGATTTCTTGATAGGCAAGGCAGCACCGGAAGGAAACCTTCAACGACTGGACGGAACGCCGACATCACTGGCATCGCTCATTGAAGGAAAGGTAGCGTTGGTTTCGTTCTGGTTTTCTTCTTGCGGTACTTGCCGAACCGAGGCACCGCACCTTTCATCGCTACACAAGAAATACAAGGACCGTGGATTGACGGTCGTCGCCATCAATTTTTTCGAGGATTCGCAACAGGACGTAGAGAGATACATTGAGCAAACGAATTTGGATGTGCCAGTACTGCTCAATGGGCAGAAGCTCGCTGAAGAGTTTCATGTGACGCGAGCACCGGCCAACTTTTGGGTCGACCACAAGGGAAACGTCGTGAGTTATGAATTCGGGTTTGAGCCGTCAGACACCGGATTTGAGTCGAAGGCAACGGAACTGCTCAAGCGCCGAAAATCCCGGCGACTTATCGGCAACTGACCGAGGTCGTAGCACAAGAGATGAGACCAGGGAGTCCGCTCTATGTTTCGTTCCATCTCGCTGAG
>CAYQMZ010000470.1:0-6426 GCA_964418725.1 uncultured Pirellulaceae bacterium | reverse complement strand
CGTCGAGGGTGAATCGACAGGAAAGTTTGCAAAGTGCGTGATCACGTCTCCGGGTAGGATTCCCGCTTGATCCGCAGGTGTTCCGGCGCTTACTCCGTTCACCACAACACCGCGACCAGTCGGTTTGTTCAATAACTGCTGTGAAAGTTCGCGGGTGAGTTTTTGAATTCCAACACCCAAGTATCCACGCGTCACGGCACCGTTGGACCGCAGATCGGTCACGACGTCTCGAGCCAAGTTTGCAGGCACGGCAAAGCCAATACCTTGGTAGCCGCCGGTCTGAGAAGCAATCGCCGTGTTGATCCCCACCACTTCGCCACGCAAGTTCACGAGTGGACCGCCAGAGTTACCTGGGTTGATGGCCGCATCTGTTTGCAAGAACTGAGCACGCTTTGCTTTATTGCCCAGCGAGCGACCTTTCGCGCTGATAATTCCGGCACTGACTGACGTTTCCAATTCTAATGGGTGACCGACAGCCAACACCCAGTCACCAACCTGCAAATCATCAGAGTTCCCAAATCGAGCGTACGGCAACGGCTCGCGCGGCTTCACCCGCACGATCGCCAAGTCCGTCAAGGGATCGGTCGTGTATTCAGTCCCGTACAGCTCTGTTCCGTCTTGCATCACGATGATGACTTCATCCGCGTCCTTTACCACGTGATTGTTTGTCATCACGATGCCATCGGGATCGATGATCACCCCCGAACCCACGCCTTCTTGTTCGGGCAGGGGCATCGCAAACATACCGTTAATCACCACTTCGTTAGACGACGTCGCCTTGATTTTGACGACTGCCGGCAGGATCGAATTCGCAGCGTCCTTGAACGCTGCCGACAAGGACTGGGCCTGAGCCTGCGCTGCTTTGCGTAGGCGATTTGAGGGTACGGCTTGCTCGCTAGGATTCGACCGATTGGCGGTAATCTTCGAATTAGGACGGATTTGCGCCCTACTGATAGGTACCCAACAGAAGGCAAGTAGTAACACGACACGGGTGAATAACTGTGTATTTTTGCGCAAGTTCTCGCTCATGTTCATTCCTCTACTCGTTGCCCCATCAAGTTTGCCGAGCAACACCTTTGGGGCGATGCGGCTGACCTCAACTTCGATCCCTGACGTCCTACGAAAAGCAGTCAGCGAAGTTCACGTCCCCCTGACTAAGGTTGTAATACCTCGTCCCTGTTTGAATCGGCATAAGTGCGTACAGATCGCACACAATCGGTTAGTTGCCGAAAAAGCCCGCTTCCTGCACAAAATTTCCGGCGTGCTCGCAACGAAAGCGTGGCGACAGCAAGAACGCAGCATTAGATTGTGGGCTAAATTACCGGCCGATTGCTTGAGCCTCGACAGCACAAGTTTCGGCCGGCTTTTGCGGCGAAGGCAGATATGCGAACCTGCCCTCAGCAATTCCCACCAGAAACGAGTTCTCTTGCTATCAAAGGAACTGACATGAAACAGTTTTCCCTGTTCAAGCCCCTCCTGTGGACAGCCAGCCTGCTAGCGGCATTTTCCGCTCTGGCCGTTGCGCAAGAATCTTCCGGCCCCGCCTCCGGATCCATCAACATCAAGCTGGGTGGCGAACACTTCACGACGCTTGAGCTCAAGAAGTATCGACGCCCCGTCCTCTATCCGATCTACGGGCCCGGTCAGACGCCCATGACCAGAAACTTTCCCATGAAGCCGGGAACCGAGGGCGAAGCCACGGATCATCCGCATCACAAATCAATTTGGTGTGCCCACGGTCTAATCAACGGCTGCAGTTTTTGGCACGAGCAAGGCCAGATCAAATATGATGACTCGAAGCCGTTGACCGTGAACGTCAGTGACGACAAAGAGGTAAGCGTCAAGTTTCACTCGCAATACCACGACGAAAACGGCAAGCTGATCTGCACCGATAGCAACAAGATGCAATTCCTAGAAATGAAGGATGGGTCCCGAGCGATCGACTGGAATATCACCATCCACGCGTCCGAAGGCGATCTCGTTTTTGGCGACACGAAAGAAGGCATGATGGCTATCCGGACCCATCCGTCGCTACGCATCGATAAAGGCGCCACCGCCGTGAACAGCGAAGGCGTCGAAGGAAAAGACATTTGGGGCAAACGAGCCGCTTGGCTGGACTACTCGGGTAAGGTCAACGATCAACTGGTCGGCGTCGCAATTTTCGATCACCCGCAGAATCTTCGACACCCAACAACGTGGCACGCGCGAGCATACGGGCTGGTTGCCGCCAACCCGTTTGGCCTGCACCACTTTGAAGGAAAAGAACGCGGAACGGGCGATCACAAACTGGCCAAGGGCGAATCTATCAGTTGGAAATACCGATTCGTCTTCCACAAAGGCGACGCAAAGTCCACTGATCTTTCGAAGCTGTATTCTCAGTTCAGCAAGTGACCGAAAGGGCTGTTGAGACGCGTCGCAAGTCGCTGAAGCTGCTCAGTTGAACGAAAACGCAAATGCCGGTCGTCTAAGCGGCGACCGGCTTTACGATTTTAGTTCAATTGGAATCTGATCTATCTTTGCAGCCAGGATGAAGTCGTTCTCACTAAGTCCGCCGATTGCGTGCGTCCAAAGCTCAACAGACACGTTTCGGTAGCCAACGACATGCAAATCTGGATGATGTGCGTCGTCTTCGGCTACCTCTGCGACTTTATTGAAAAATTCCATCGCCGCCATGAAGTGCTTAGCGGTCCAGTCCTTCCGAATCCGCTGGCCTTCGTGAGTTAGGTACCAGCCCTGCAATTCCTTCAGCTGCTCTTCCGCATGTGGCAGCGTGCACGGTTCCACACCGCCTTCGCAGGGTTCGCACTTCTTTCCGACCAGGTCGCTGGCTGCTTGGACATCCATGGCTAAACACCGACTCCAGCGTCCGCAGCTTCAATGTCCTTGCTGTAGACAGCAAGTGCCGACTCAAACTGCTGATTCGAGATCTGGTAGTCGGGATTCTCGTCGGTGTGAGCGTTGCAGTGAGCAATCAGCAACCGGTACAAGAACTTGAAAAGATGTCGAGGCGTTCGCAGGCTTTGGAAACCTTCGATCAAACGCTGATCTATCACCGACTCGTCAAAGAGTGACCGCAAATTGGGAGTACTTCCCTGTGTGGCAACTGCCGAAATCCTCGAACTAGCCAAGTCGTACAAGGCTGACCCCGTCCACTGTAGTGATGGGATCATGTTTTGCTTATCCAGCCGAGCACGTTGATAGAAGTCGCGATCTTCTCGGTCAACGAAGCGTCGCAATTCAATCGGCAACATCATCTTGATACCCACGCCTGGGTGCTTCAAGAACTTGTTATCTAGCATCGGCCACAGAAAGGCCTGCATCAACTCAGACTGGCCATTGATTAGATGTGGTTCATCCAGTCGATCCATTAGCACTAGGATTCCACCGTAATCAAGCGACTCTAGCACGTTTTGGAACTTGCCCAGCAGCTCATACCGGTCGTCGGTTCGATCCTTGTTCGGGAACGGCTGTCCCAGTACTTCGCGACTGGTGAAATTCATCAACACCTTGCGAAGCGGATTCGTGTACTGCTTACCCACGCGAAAACGGCGAACGATAGAACCGGACAGCCATGTTCGACGAAGTGCCTTCGCCAGCCACGGCAACCAAGCCAGACCAATGATGGTGGGATAGACCCAAGCTGGAACATGGATCGCTGACGGGCTGCTTGTCGTGGTGGACTCGGTATCTACCGCCGGTACATCGAGGTCGACAGCCACCGCATCAGGATCTGCGACAGGTGTTTCCGCTGGAGTTTCATCCGCAGGTGCTGTTGCTACAGGCGCGTCTCCTGCACCCCAGATCTGAGGCCCCATCCCTGAGTTGTTCAGCCAAACGCCAACAAACAGCAATGCGGCCAGCAACAAACCAATCATTCCTAAGAGGAACGGGAAGTTGGCTTTCCAAGTCCAGAATCCAAGGCGACTGCGTGTCTGCTTCCAACGCGCTAGATTGGAATCACTCTTGGGTTGGTCGTAGCAAGCTTGAAGAAGCAGTAAGTCGCGTTTCTGATGCTTCGCGAGCTTTCTCAGCTTGGCCTTCGGAATCGATCCGGGACCGTCGTTCTGTAGAATTGCATCCGTCAACTGGGTCACGCCCTGCGACAGAATCGCATCCATGTGATCCCACAACCGCCACGCACTCAGTAGCCGGTCGGCTCGACGAAAGCGACTGCCAAAGTGGTCCCGAAATCGGTCCAGGAAGGGATTGAAGTCGTCATAGCTGATGACAAACAGCTTTTTCGTTGGATTCTCTTTGTTGTGTTCTTCGACGTGATCTCGAATCTGCAGCTTCAGAGCAGTTTTCCCCGATCCCTTTTCGCCAAACACAATCGACGTCGACGGGTCGTTGGGGTCACCGAACACCTTATCCCAACCAACGTGGAACGTATTGTCGATACAGTGATCCTTGAACACGACGTCGGTTTGAGCATCCTCCTCCGCGAATGGGTTCCGTCCAATGCCGTGATGTTTGAGAAAGTCCTGGATCTTCATGAATGTTCCTGTCTTGAGGATCTCTAAAGCGTTAACACCCCCGATACGCCGAATTCTAGCGATTCCGAATGTTTACGTAACCTCCTTGATCGCCAAAGTGCGCAAGCTCAGCGAGGATTGCACCTGCAAATAGGGCGGTTTGACGTTCCCCTGTCGACGTCTGCGGCCTTACCGTCGCGAAAGCGCCACACTCGCGGTTTCGAACTTGGCCGCCCGCGGGACTACCCAAATGCTGCTAGACTCTGCCGCGCAGTCTCCAGTTCAGCCTTCAAGTCGACCAGCGAGGCCTTTTCTTGAGCGACTACGTCTTCAGGAGCTCGGGCCACGAACTTTTCGTTGGAGAGCTTCTTTTCCTTGCCGGCAATTCCCTTTTCGAGCTTCTCCACCAGCTTACTCAGACGCTTCTTTTCAGCTTCAACGTCGATAAAGTCCTTCAGATCCACGTGAACGTCGGCTCCCGATACACTCTTGGTCGCTCCGGTCGCAAATGGCTTAACGTCGTCTCCCCAGCCAACACCTGTGGCTTTGGCCATGGATGCGAAGAATGGCTCCATTGGCTGTAGAAGTTGCGTGAACTCACTGGAACAGGTCACACCGAATTCGATTTCCTGTCGCGGTGCAATCTGCTGTCGACTTCGAATTTCGCGAATGGCGCCCAGCACGTCCTGGAATTTGGCAAATTGCGATTCCAACGTAGCGTCTTGGTGCGACTTCGAAAGCGTGGGCCACGGCGCAACGCAAATGCTCTCCGATGCGGTCTCAATTTCGTTAAGCCCACGATTGGGCGCTACCTTACCCAAGAGCTGCCAAATCTCTTCGGTCAGGAATGGCATGATGGGATGCAGCAAGCGAAGTAGAGTATCGAGCACATATGCAACAACGCGCTGTGTCGTGGCTCGCTGCTTGGGGTCCTCGAAACGCCCCTTCGTCATCTCGGCATAGACGCTGCAGAATTCCTTCCAAGCAAAATCGTACAGTTCTCTCGAAACTTCCGCGTACTTGTAGTTTTCTAGTCCCCGCGTCACATTTTCGGTGACGGTCGACAGACGACTAAGGATCCATCGATCTTCGAATGCAAGATCGTCCGCCGAGATTTTCGCGGCGTCATAGCCATCGAGATTCATCAACGCTAAACGGGCAACGTTCCACAATTTGTTTCCGAACTTGCCTGCTTCTTCGAATTTGTCGCTAACCGACGCCCCACGCGGATGAGCTTTGTCGGCATCCGCTTGCGCCCATTGCGTCGAAAACGACTTTCCGCACTTCGTGCATTCCACGACCGGCAGCGTTCGGTTTTTCTTAGTCTGATCCATCAGCGTTTCGCAATGCGGGCATTCAAACTGCACCGGCATACGAACGTCTTGGGTTTCCGTGCACAGATGCGTGATGCCGAATCGCAATGCATCCGCACCGAACTTCTTGATCACGTCCAGCGGATCAACACCGTTGCCCTTGGACTTCGACATTGTCTCGCCGTAGCCATCGAGAATCTTTGGGTGGATGTAGACTTGCTTGAATGGGATATCTCCCATGTTGTTCAAGCCCGTCAGTACCATCCGCGCGACCCATAGCGTAATGATGTCGCGACTGGTGATCAGTGTGCTAGTCGGATAGTAGTACGCCAGCTCGTCCGTCTTTTCGGGCCACCCCAGCGTTGAGTGCGGCCAAAGCGCAGAGCTAAACCACGTATCTAAGACGTCGTCTTCCTGCTGCATTCCTGCGGCTTCAATCTGCATCTCCAGTTCCGGCTGATCAGCAGCAACGCACGAGCACAACGTCAATTCGTTTTCGCCTGGGCCTTCGAAAACAAAGCTCGACACCTTTCCTTCGAGCCCAGCAGTCGTCTGCTGCTCGGGCTTGCTCAGATCAATAGCCTCGACGTGAGGCAACTTTGCCGCGTCGACGGGCGCGTCCTTATCAAACACCATTAGCC
>CAYQMZ010000469.1:0-6447 GCA_964418725.1 uncultured Pirellulaceae bacterium | reverse complement strand
CGTCGTGAGTGCGGCGAGCTTTACTACCGCAGACATAAATGGCGACGGGGCTCTGGACCTGTACGTTTCGCAATTCGAAGAACCTGATGCGATCTTGCTCAATCGAGATCGCGATACGGATATCGCTGTTTCCATTTCTAATGGGAAACAGAGTTTCCTGGCTTTTGAGCCAACTTCGACGGAGTACGAATTCACTGTCACCTCGACAGGATCGGACAGCCAGAATTCTACAGTGTCAGTCCAGGCACAGTTCCCTGACATTTTGCAAAACGTTAGTTGGACGTGTGAGGCAGGCGAAGGCAGCACCTGCGAAGCAACGGGCGAAGGCAACATCACAGATACGATCACGCTTCCAGCTGTTGGCAGCGTGACGTACCGCATCATGGCAGACGTCCCAGCCACTGGCGAGTCCATCATGGTCAACGTAAGTGCTTCGCTCGATGCGACGGCTGGCGACATCAGACCAGCAAACGACCAAGCCACGGATGTCGATCTTGCGCGTTCGATATTCGTAAGCCCAACCGAATTCACGACGACCGACACCAACATTGAAGCACGTATTGATGTGCAGTTGCCAACGGGCAGAGTCGACACAGAACGGACTTCAACAGATGTCGTCGCCGTGTTCGGATCTCAGTCATCAAGTCTTCACCGGATCAATGAAGCTGTCAGCGACTCCGGCTTGGGTTTTTCCATTTCCCCTTATCCGGGCGAAGTAGTCTCCGCGACGATAGGCCCTGTCCCACTGATTGATGATCAGTTGGCGGACCAGCCGCAGGTCTGGCAGTTCACGACTCCCGTACAAAAGGGAACTGGCGAATTCGGGCCAGCGAGCCGACTCTTTGGCGCCACCATCATTCAAGACCAGTCACTCAGTTCGTTCGCTGGAGAAGTCGGCGATCTCAACGGCGACGGCTACCTTGACCTCTTCGTTTTCACACCGAACCAAAGCAACGTCTGGATCAACAACCAAGCTGGCCAGTTCATTGACGGCGGTCACAATCTAACGTCCAGTTTCTTCTTCGGCAGGTCAGGTGACGTTGATTTGGGCGATGTCGACCACGACGGTGACCTGGATGCGTTTGTGGTTACCGGTGACAGCGATGCGGTCTGGATAAATGATGGCCGGGGCCGATTCACTAGAAACGTCTTAACCCCGAACGCGAGTACCTTTGCGGATGGCGTGGTTTCTCTCGGCGACCTGAATGCGGACGGACATCTTGACGCGTTGGTGTTGAGCGAAAGTCGCCAGGTCGTCTACCTAGGCAACGGATTAGGTGGGTTCCGAACGCTTCCGTATGCCGATCCAATCCCGCCGTCCAATCAGGCGCCCGCGGAAGTCCAACTGGCAGACTTCGATGGCGATGGCGACCTCGATGCATTCGTCGCCTGGTCTACTCGGTTTCAGTCAAACGGAGCGACAAACGATGTCGTGCTTCTGAATGATGGCAACGGAAACTTCCCGATAGATCAGTCGCGAGTCATCAACAGTAGGTCAGACACCGTTCAAGCGGCCATCGCCGATGTCGATCGTGATGGCGATCCTGATATCGTGCTTGGTGGTGAAGTCTGGGTGAACGACGGCAGTGCCGACTTCGCAATGGGCTTCCAGTTCCCAATTACTCCACCTGAACCTCCCGAACCCCTGAGCTTCAGCAACCCGCTTGTCGGATCTGTTGTGACGGCGGGTGATGTTGATGCAGATGGTGATCTGGATGCAATCGTGGACAACCAGATTTGGACCAATGACGGTCTGGGGCAATTCACCGCTTGGAAATCACTGGCTGGCACACCCGCGGCTTATCAACTGCTGGCCGATTTGGACAACGATGGCGACCTAGATCTAGCCACCGATCGAGGCCAGACCGGTGTGTACCTTCAAGCCAACGCTGACTTTGCGGGCGACATCGAAGTCCAGCTACACAACAACGTCTCGCAGGTCACCGCTGGAGTCGACCAACCTTTCGCGTACGAACTGCTTGTTCGCAACCACGGTCCGAATGTCGCCAGCGACGTCACTGTCGACACGACGTTTCCAAACGCCTTACAAGAAAACCTCACCTGGGTCTGCGAGGCGGACTCCACAACGTGCGAACCAACGGGCAGCGGCAATCTTGACGCGGTCATCAACCTACCAAGCGGTTCCTCGGCAACATATCGCTTCACTGGGTCTTTCGTTCCGGAAGCTGGCCTGACCTATGAAGTCACAGCGGCCGCAAACCTACCAAACACAACGGACCTGGATCCAAGCAACAACACTGCCCGCGATGTGAATACGGCGATCGTCCACTCACCAAGTCCGATTGGCCACTCGATCCCAACTGCGGATGTGATCTCGGTCGGAACGGAGCTTGGATCGACCACAGATTCAGTGACGCTGACGGTTATCAGTGCTCAGACAGGTTTAGTTGCGAGCACGACGCCGATGGAGCCTACGAACGCCGTGGAAGTCGAGGTTCCCGCCACATACCCCGGTGACCGGTTCGATGTCACACTGAGCCAGCGGGACGCGGAGACTGGCGTCGTGACGTCATCAGCGGCTTGGCAGTTCCAATCAGCAGTCCCCCACGGCACCGGCTTTCTTGGGGCGAGCGGCCAGGTATTTGAAGAGAATCCGGCCGGCTACAACAACGTTCGGATGGCTGACTTCGATGGCGACGGGGACCTAGACGCTGTCGCTTCGATCTTGGATTCAGGATTGGTCTACTTTCTCAACGAAGCAGGGACCTTTGAAACGTTGGGCCGCAGTTCGGTTTCCAATATGGAAGACTTCACGATCGCGGATCTGGACCAAGACGGCGATCCTGATGTCATTGCCGCCGCTCGAAACAACCAAATCGGATTTCGCGTTTTCGAAAACGAAAATGGTCGATTCACCGCAAGCACGCCTTTGGCACCTTTCGGCTACGAGGTTGATGCATTCGATGCGGATGGCGACGGCGACCTGGATCTGTTCGGTACGCATCGAAAGCGCGGCTTCCTTTTCTTTAACGACGGTGAGATGAAGTTTCGTCTCAGCCCTCAGGCTTTCGGACAGTTCGCCAACTCCGATACCGTGGGCGTCGCGCCACCGTCGGAGTTTGCTGACCTAGATGGCGATGGAGATATTGACGGCGTCACTGGCGACATACGATCCGGGTTTGTAGTTCGCAAGAATGACGGCCGCGGAACATTTTCGAACAACATTCCGGCAAACAGCGTGGGCGGCTTGGCCACAGATTTGGCTCTTGCCGACTATGATGCGGACGGTGACATCGACGTCGCCGCGGCGTTCAATGGACGATTGGAGATCTGGTGGAATGATGGTGACGGAGTTTTCCAGGATCGACATACGGTCATTCCAACTCAAGCGTCAACTCGTGAACTAACTGCTGCGGACATCGACGCCGATGGCGACTTGGATCTAGTTGGCGGTGCAAGTTGGTTGAACGAGGCTGCGGACAACGCTTCGCGCACCTTCGTGGAACGTTCGATCGCCCTGGAAGACGGGCAGACAACGGACTACACAACGCTCGGTGATTTGGACGGCGACGGCAGCCTAGACGCACTGGCTCTTGTCGACGGCCGCATTCATGCGTTGGCACACGCTCAAGTTGCTACTGACATTCAAGTCAATTTGGCGGGCGAGTCGTCAGTTATCGCAGGTGCAGAGACATCATTGGGCGTGACTGTGACCAACGCGGGGGACGTGGATGTTGCCGGTGTCGCCCTTAGTGGAGGCTTAGGCGCTTTCATCGATTCGACTTGGACGTGCGTGGCAACAGACGGGGCCAGTTGCACGGCGAACGGAACCGAGTTGTCTGACACGATTGATTTGCCAGCCGGAAGCTCGGTAACGTACAGCGTCGTCGGTACGTTAAGTCCATCGACAGCCGGAAAATTCGAGTCAAACGTCGGCGTGACACTACCCAACGGAGCTCGCGACGTATTCATTCTGAATAATCGTGCAACGCTGGCACAAACGGCGCTGCCGTTCATTGCCAACGCTACGGCAGACCCTGAATCGGGCGGGACACTTCACGATCGCACGCAGCCCATTCGTTTGACGCGGCCGGCAGCCGATCTGAACCCGGACTCGGTTAACTTCGAGTCGCTGATCGGCTTTCGCAGTGCTAAAGGGCGAGTCCTGGACGGGATGGCGATTGAGGCGACGTCAGACTCGATCACGCTCACGCCAACGGCTCCGTTTAAACCTGGTGAAACAGTCACGATTTCTACTTCGTCGGGAATCTTGAACACAAGTGGAGAGCCAGCCACGGGCACTCCGTTCACCTGGACATTCCAAATGGGCTCGGCACGTAGCACCGCCAACTTCGTGGAGGTGGCAGACTTTGGCATCGCAGATGTCGTGGCCACGGCAGACTTCAACGGCGATGGTCGGTTGGACGTCGTGTCAAGAACGACCGTCAGTTTGGCTAACGAAGACGGCGGCTTCACGAACGGCGAGGACCTGGGCACGAACTTACTTCGCTTCGCCGACTTGGATTCCGATGGCGATCTTGACGTCATCGCGGATCGCCAAATCAAATTGAACGATGGAACCGGTCAGTTTACCGATGGCGACCGATTGGCATCCAACAATGGCGTAGCGGTGGCCGACCTGAATTCAGATGGGTACCTTGACGTTGTCTTGGCAACCAGCTCGTCCGGCCGCATTGTCTTCAACGATGGCAATGCAGTGTTCGACGAGTCGGTTCGTTTGCGAGGAATACGTCCGACAGCCGTTGCAACAGCCGACTTCGACGAAGATGGCGACGTAGACATTGTCTTCGGGGGAAACGACAACGTCACATTCTGGCTGAACGACGGCAACGGAGTGTTTGAAAATACAAGTTCACTCAGCCTCTTTTCGGCCATCACGGAAATGGTAACGGGCGACTTCAACGGTGATGGTTTGACCGATGTCATTGTTGGTGGAATAGGAGCGTCCGTTCGCGAGTTGCGAAACGCAGGTGGTGGACAGTTCGAACTTGCTCGATTCCTGACGTCGGACGCCGCTCGATTACAGACCGTAGATCTCGACGGAGATGGGGATCTGGATCTGATCGGATCTGGAAACGATGACACAATACTGCTGAACGACCCCCAGTTCTTCCGTCAACTGCTCGCTCCCGGCCAAGGCAGCCGTGCCGAGCCGTTGATCGCCGGTGATTTCGATGGTGACGGCGACGTCGATCTATTCGTGGATGATCGAGTCTTTGAGAACCAGGATGCATTCGTAGCCGACGTCACCGGCGACCTTGCGGTCGACTTTGCTGACTTCCTTGTGATCTCAGCCAACTTTGGAGCGGCGGAGGGCGTGACCTTTGCAGACGGTGACGTCAATGGAGACGGCAAGGTGGACTTCGCTGACTTTCTACTGCTTTCCAACGAGTTCGTTGGATTTTGAACTTAGGACAGCAACACACCAAATTCTGACTTCGAACCTGTAACTAGGCAAAGGATTAACGATGTCGAAACCAAATCTAAAAATCGTCTTCGCGTTAGTCGCAGCGTGTTTAAGTGGCATTGCAATAGCGCAAAACACAACGCCGAACGCACCCGCGAGTAACTCGAAATCATTTCTGGGCAGCATGTACAGTGAACTGCTAGGCACTGCGTTGCAAATTACGGATCGCTATCTGGATCACCTGGCGAAACCGGAGACAGCCGCAAAGCTCGCGACCATTCAGAAGAACTACTACGACGCGCTTGTCAATAAAGGATTCACGGACGAGCAAGCTTTCACCCTGGTGCGCGAAGCAGGCAATCCGCTTGACCACGCACCGAACCTGAGCAAGTAGTGTTGGCTGGGACGACCGGCGCAGAAGACTAATGCTGACCAACAACGTGGCTTTGGCGTGGACCCAAAGACAACGTAAGGCCTGTCAGCACAAGCAATCTCGGGGTACTCAAAGTGTTTCGATTCAACCTACGGACGATGCTTCTCGTGGTTTTTGTGGTCGCACTTTGGATGGGCTACGTCGTCAACTTTACGCAGAACGGTTCCGTGTGTCTTGTCGCAGTTGACCTACCTCCCAATTGGCTCAGCGAGGCGCAAATCGCAGAGGCAGATCGGGACACCGCCGAAACGCGGTCCGCAGCGGAATCCGATCTACGGGAAACTCGCGAACTCACCATCAGTTTTGCAACGTCGCAAGAAATGATTTCGTCGGTGATAGTCGAAGCCAGGGACCTGTCAGTGCTTAGAGACCAGGAAAGTCCGCAGGCATGGCTAGGTGAGAGGATCAAGGTGGATACGGTTCAAGACAGTAGCATTCTATGCATTCAACTGATCCGCTACCCATACTTAGATCGCGACAACGCAGGCGACTACCCGCGGATTATGAAGGCCATATTGCGCGTGCTAGAAGAAAAACTGGCCAAAGATGCTGCCATAACCGTGCTTCAACAGCCCACCGAAGCACAGTAACGAGCAGCAGTCGCCGCTAGTGCGACATCAACGTG
>CAYQMZ010000468.1:0-6451 GCA_964418725.1 uncultured Pirellulaceae bacterium | reverse complement strand
ACTCCGTTTTCAGCCGCACGGTAGCCCCAATGCCCTGGCGATTACTGGAAGTCCCAATCAGTTTGATCTTGCAACAGGTTTGATCTTTCGATCCGTTGCGATAGATGCTTTGGGGCGATTCAAAGTTGTTTACGACAATGTCTAAGTCACCGTCGTTGTCGAGATCCGCGACGGCAGCACCGAAAGAAATCCCGACATCGTCCAGCCCCCATTCAGCGGAGACTTCAGAGAAGCTTAAGTTGCCTTGGTTGCGAAAAGCGTGGTTTTGTTCTTCCAATCGCGGCGCGTCGTACCATGCAAGTGAGCGTTGTCCGCCCGCCGATTTCTTAAGCTGATTGTTGAAGTCGCTGTTGAGGTAGTCTCTGGTAAATCCGTTCGTGAAATAGACGTCCTCTCGACCGTCGTTGTCGAAGTCTGCAATCTTCACTGACCATGTCCAATCGGAACTGGCCAGTCTCGCCAGATGAGCTGCCTCCAGGAACCGTGGCGTACCCGTGTTGATGAATAGCGAGTTCCGCATGTATTGCCGAGGCTCGGCCGCATCCAAAAACCACGCTACAGCGTCCATGCTGCCCATTGCCATCTTCTCGCGATAGTGCGATGTGCCGGCCATGTCAGCAGCCAGCAGATCGAAATGTCCGTCGTTGTTCAAGTCTCCGACGTCGCAGCCCATCGCAAACCATGGGGTGCAAGGCAATGACTCGCGGGTCACATCCGTGAACGTTCCATCGCCGTTGTTCCGATAGAACTGATCCGGGTCGGTGAAGTCATTCGTGACATACAGATCGGCATCGCCATCGCCGTCGGCGTCCCACCAACACCCGTCCAGACCGTGATAGTTACCGGTGAGCCCCGCCTCTTTCGTCACGTTCGTGAACTGCGGCGTGCCATCTGGAGTCAAGTCATTGCGATACAGTCGATCAAACTGCCCTGCTTTGGCAAACTTCTGTTCGCCCGACGGCAGGTTGATCACCATTGCCAACTCTTGGTGCTCAGGGGCGACGCCGTAGGCTCCCGGTTTGCCGGTGTAGCGAATCTTCGTAGGCGTCTTGGGCTCTAGGCGATTGGTTACCAAGTATGCGTCCAAGTCACCATCTTGGTCGTAGTCCGCGAAGATCGTTTTGACTGACGCTCCCGCAAAATCAAGTCCTGCTGCCGCAGCGATGTCGCGGAAGGTACCGTCGCCGTTGTTTAAGAAAAGTCGGTTTGCTGAGTCATGGCAACCGACAACCAAGTCCAGGTTCCCGTCGTTATTGAGATCGCTAAAAGTAGCCCCTGTATGCCAGTCATCGGGGCGGCTAACTCCAGCAGCTTCGGTGACATCTTTGAACTGAAAATCACCGAGGTTCTTATATAGAACGCCGCCGCCGTGCGAACGCGTGAGGAACAAATCCGGCAAACCGTCTGCGTCGAAGTCGCCTAGGCAAACACCGCCGCCTGTGAAACCTGTCTTAAGTAGTAACGCTTCAAATTGGTTCCGAGGCTTCCACTTGGGGACGAATCCAATACCGCATTCGCTGGCAGGCAAGCTCTCGAATAGCTTTTCCGACTTAGCCTTCTCGGTTTTGAGCGGTTTCAATATCAGTAGAGAAGATTGGCCTCCTGCCGCTGCGTCTGCAACTTCGACCGTGTTGCCACTTAGCTGACGACTCTCGGATTTTTCCGAAGGCGTCCCTTTGCCGCAACCAACGACACAGACTGCCAGTATCAGAAACTCAACGGTAAGCAGAAACGTTTTGAGGTGCACGGTCAGACGTGGAAGCATTGACGTACCGGTTCGGGACTCAGTTTGGGCGGAGGCAAAGCGAGACCGTCGTGGGCGAAATCACACTGCTCGCAACGTGCCGTTGGGTTGAAGCCAATCGTTAGGAGGGAATTGGGCTCAGTCGAAGACGATTCTATTGTAGCCAACACGCGAATGCGGCTTTCTGCATTCAAATCGACTGGTGAAGGTGATCTCCCGCGACTGAGTCTCTCACGCCGTTTCAATGTTTGAGCAAGCGATTCAAAAATCCACGAGTATGCGGGTTTCTTTCTAGGATTCGAAATCTGCTTTGGTAGCATTGGCCGCTAGATCACCGAGTCCGCGTCACCCACGCGGATCGCCAAGCTTAACTTTCCGAGTACGCTACTGCAAAAACGTCAACACGTAGGCCGACACTGTCCATCCCGGTGATGGATGTTGCGGCACGCGTGTTGGCGTTTTTTTGTGCACTCACCAAACAGGAGATCCAATGAAACGCTACGTTCTTGCCTTCCTCACCACCGCATTCCTCTGCGGTTCAGCACTTGCCCAAGACTTCATCACGCCAGTCAGCGTAAGTGCCTCGACCGAAGCTAATGACCTTTGGCCTGCTTCGAATCTGATCCAAGGCCCCGGAGTTGGTTACAACGCGGAAGAACCTCATGAGAAAATCTCCGGTGGTTCTGAAGGAAACTGGGTCACAGCCGACGACGCTGGTTTCCCATCGGATTACATCGAAGAAGTGGGCATGCCAGTTCTTACATTTGACTTGGGCAGCGACACCGAACTGGGCTCCGTTAGCCTTTGGGGATACTCATCTGGCAATACAAACGGCGTTGCCGAATTCAGCCTGAGCTTCGCGACGGAAGCAGAAGGCGCCGGCGGCGGTTCAGTGGCTGCTGGACCGTACGTAACGCTTGGCGATCTTGCCACAGGAGCAAACGACGACTCGACGCGACAGGCGTTTGGTTTTGCTCCCGTTACAGCACGCTATGTCGAAATGACCGTGCTTGACAACTTCTTCGTTGCTCCCGGTGACGGTTCAGTCGAAGGCACGTTGCCTGGCGGTGACCGAGCTGGATTGGGCGAAGTTGCGTTCCAAGCTCCTATTCCAGAGCCTTCCTCGATCGCACTATTGCTGATCGGAACGATGGCTCTTGCAGGAAGTCGTCGACGACGACGCTAAGCATCGCGCTAGGCGGACGGTGACCTTAAATACGGAAGGGCAAGCCACATTGGCTTGCCCTTTTTTCGTTGGCTGGCTGCATCAACAGGCAGGCCACGGTGGCTTTGTCGGTGAAAGTATCAAAGAATACGATAGAGTGATCGCTGCGACATTCTAAGACACTGACGAGGTAACGATGCCTAAAGCCTATGCGTTGATCGCGCTTGCGATCGCCCTGTTAGGAGCTTCCACTGCGGTTGGCGCTGAACGGGATCGTCCCAACGTGCTCTTCATTGCCATGGATGATCTGAACGACTGGATCGGATGTCTGGGCGGTCATCCTCAGACCATCACACCGAATCTTGATCGGCTTGCTACTAGTGGCGTCTTGTTTTCGAATGCTCACTGTCCGGCTCCCGCTTGCAATCCGTGTCGAACTGCGATCTACAGTGGACGCGCGCCGAATCGGACCGGGATGTATGACAACCGGCAGCAAATGCGGGAGGTCATGCCGAACGAGACTATCTTGCCCCAGTATTTTCGCAACCACGGCTATCGTGCCAGCGGATCCGGCAAACAGCTGCACTACTTTATCGACGCTCAGTCTTGGGACGAGTATTTTCCAAAGGCTTCATCGGAAAACCCACTTCCAAAGACTTTCTATCCGAAACAGCGGCCGGTGAACTTGCCTCGCGGGGGACCTTGGCAATACGTCGAGACTGATTGGGCGGCACTGGATGTCACGGACGAGGAATTCGGAGGTGACTATGCAGTAAGTCAGTGGATCGGAGATCAACTGAAGCAGCAGCATGACAAGCCGTTCTTCTTGGCCTGCGGACTGTATCGACCTCATGAGCCGTGGTTCGTTCCGCGAAAGTATTTCAAACCATTTCCGCTGGAAGACATTCAGCTGCCGCCAGGGTACAGGGCCGATGACTTGAATGATGTGCCGCCAGCCGGTGTGAGGGCTGCACGGAATCGTTACTTCGCACATATCCAAAAGCAAGGGCAGTGGAAGCAAGGTATCCAAGGCTATCTCGCGTCCATTCACTTTGCTGATGCGATGCTGGGACGCGTGCTTGATGCGCTGGATGGCGGCCCCAACGCAGACAACACAATCGTCGTGTTGTGGTCAGATCACGGTTGGCAGTTGGGCGAGAAAGAGCACTGGCAAAAGTACACACCCTGGCGAGACGTAACTCGAGTGCCGCTGATGGTTCGTGTACCGAAGACGGTTAGCTCGGCGATGCCGCAAGGTACGCAAGCCGGCACCGTCTGCGATTCGCCCGTGAATCTGTTGAGTCTATTTCCAACGCTGCTTGAACTTTGCGACCTGCCAGAGAAGGCAAGCAACGATGGTCCGTCACTTGTGCCTTTGCTCAAGGATCCGGCCGCTGAATGGAAGCACCAGTCGGTCACGTTTCTTTCGAAGCCACATAGCTACAGCGTGAGTGGTAAAACGCATCGCTACATTCATTACGCCGATGGCGGTGAGGAACTCTACGACATTGAAGCAGATCCGCATGAGTGGACGAATCTGGCACCGCAGCCCGCTTACGAAAAAGTGCTGGAGGAATTTCGCGCCGCGGCACCCAAGGATTTTGCAAAACGGGTGGAGCCATCGGTGAAGTCTTTGGCAAAGTTGACGTGGCATCCGGCCAGCAGCAAAGCGGTTCCACCATCAAAGCCCGACGGGAATCCTTTTGCGGTCTTCTTCACCAACAAACGACGTAACCCCGTCGAATTGTGCTGGATGTCACGGGATGGTAAACCGAAATCCTACGGCGTCATTGCGTCGGGTGGTCGCAAGCAGCAGCAGACGCGACCGGGGGCTGTTTGGATGCTGCGAGAACCGGACACAGGCACACCACTTGGCCATTTTGTCATCGGAGATCGCACGGCACAGGCGGTTATCCCTGCGACCAAGCCCAATGTGGTCATCATTCTGACCGACGATCAGGGTTGGGCCGACCTTAGTTGCCAAGGTCAAGTCGATGATGTCCGCACACCAAACATTGATGCGTTGGCGGCACGTGGAGTTCGCTGCACTGCAGGCTATGTCACGTCCCCTCAATGTAGCCCGTCGCGTGCAGGGTTGTTGATCGGTCGGCATCAGCAACGTTTGGGGATCGATTCCAACTCTGATCTGCCTTTGCCGGCGGAAGCTCAAACGATTGCCGAACGACTGCAGACGCTTGGCTATCGTACTGGGTTTGTGGGCAAGTGGCATCTAGAGCCGAACGTCAGCAGCAAGGCTTGGTTGCGGCGAGAGTTGCCAGCGATGGCCGAAAAGCCGCGCAAGCAAGTGCGGATTCCGTGGAGCAAACTCGAACCTTACTCACCACACAAGCAGGGATTTGATGAGTACTTCTGGGGCAACGTCAAAAACTATCGCGTTAACTTCCAACCGGGAGGCAAACGCGTGCTTCCTAAGATGAAGCGAGTTTCAACGGAAGGCTATCGGATCGATGTGCAAACGCAGGCGGCGGTAGACTTCATCGATCGCAATCACGATCAACCCTTTTACCTCCAACTCAACTACTTCGGCCCGCATACTCCCTTAGAGGCCACGCAAGCGTATCTGGATCGATTTCCGGGAGAGATGCCTAATCGCCGTCGCTATGCGCTCGCGATGATCGCCGCGATCGACGACGGAGTTGGCAAAGTCGTCGAGAAATTGAACGCCCTTGGCCAACTAGAAAATACCCTCATCGTGATGGCCAGCGACAATGGAGCCCCGCTGAAGAAAACCAAACTCGACGCTCCGATCGATGGCAGTGCGGGTGGCTGGGACGGTTCGTTGAACGATCCGTGGGTGGGCGAGAAGGGCATGCTGTCCGAAGGTGGAATCCGTGTGCCGATGATCTGGAGTCTTCCAAGTCAGTTACCGAATGGACGGACATACGACTATCCGGTAAGCACATTGGATATCGCACCCACTGTGATGCAGTTGGCGGGAGGTAAGTTGGTGGATGAATCCGATCAGTTCGACGGAATCGATGTACTGCCGCGATTCAATAGCATTCAAATTCCGTCAACGCGTAGCCTGTACTTTCGATTTTGGGATCAGGCCGCGATCCGACGTGGTAAGTGGAAGTACATATTCGTTGGCCCGCGGCAGCGGTATTTGTTTGATTTGGAAAGTGACCGGCACGAAACGGCGAATCTTGCAAAGGAGCATCCGGAGCTGCGGGATTCGTTGCACGATGATCTCCGGGAATGGTGCCAGTCGCTGACGCCATCGGGACTGCCCCAGGGAAAGAAACAACGCGAACAGCATTGGTACGACTTCTACTTTGCCGAATCTTCAGGCAAGTCGACAGTCAACGGAAGTGGCGCCGGTCAGGCTGAGCGGAATTAGCTCGCGATTGCCCAGCAGTGCATCGCCACTGCATCGCTAACCAGCAAGGCTCGTGTAGATCAGTTTGCAGCCCGTCGCCACCATGACGACCAAAAGGAATCCGAAAATCATCCGGTTTCCTTTCTTGATTGCCAACTTCGCACCTACGAAGCCACCGGCAACATTGCCGACGGCCATAACC
>CAYQMZ010000467.1:0-6454 GCA_964418725.1 uncultured Pirellulaceae bacterium | reverse complement strand
ATCGACCAGCTTGCTGCGTTCTTCCGCACTTGCCAGGATCGCTTGTCGAAACAATGAATCAAGGCGTTCTTGGTTCATCGCTACCGATTCCTGCCTGCTGGGAAGATTTTTTGAGTCGCGAGAAAATGAACCACCAGCGGGAGCGTTATGTTGGCCGCCATTCGTGATGTATCATAGCAAAGATGAAGCCTGACATTTCAACGCTGCTGGTACTTGCCAAAGAAGGAAGCGACGAGGCGCGTCAATCGCTTTTTTCGGAACTGCACAACCACATGCGGGCCAAAGCGAAAAGCTTGATGTCAGACGAACGCGCCAATCACACGCTGCAGGCGACGGCGCTAATAAATGAAGCTTGCGTAAAGTTGCTCCGCGAAGGCGTCGTGGACTCTGCGGAAAACCGGCGGCAATTGTTCCACGCGGCGATTCGAGCCATGCGGCAAGTCCTGATTGACCACGCAAGGGCTCGTGATACACAGAAGCGAGGTGGCAGTCAAATGAAGCGGCAGCCGATGGATTTTGTCCTCGAGCATTTCGAGGAAACCCATGACATGCCGTTCCTGGACTTGGAGAACGCGCTGCAGCGATTGCAGCAAGAGTCACCTCGACAGCACGAAGCACTAACGTTTCGATTCTTCGGCGGACTGTCCATTGGCGAAACGGCGAAGCTCCTCGAGTGCTCCGTGTCCACGGTGGAGTCTGATTGGCGTCTAGCTCGGGCCAAGTTGACTTCGTGGCTTAGCGCAAGCTGATCCGCATTCGGACACACAATCGCCGTGCTTGTATCGGTGCCACGTAGCTTTTCACTCCGTGAAAATGCGCTCTTTCGCGGAGCGAAAGGCCACGTTCCGCTACGGCGTTGTCGGCTTGAAATGCCCGCAGGCGGAACTTCTCAACAAATTTTCTGATTTGGTCCAAGGACCTCGTTCGGCTTTCTCGCCCTACCTCATTAGAACCCCGGATCGATCGAAGCCATGGCACTGAATCTTCGCCAACGGCTTCCTCGCGCAGGGCACATTTTGCCGTTTTCGCCCCTTGAAATGAGTCCAAGTCACTATGTTCAGCCAGCAACACAGCCGCTTCACCAAGCGTTCAGGAAAGCAATCCCGTCGAAACACGAAGCGTGCTCATTCGCGGAAATTGGCGTCGGCTATTGAGTCGCTTGAAAAGCGAGAGCTACTCACCGTGACCTCGGTCTCCTGGTCTACATACGACAACTTCAATCAGTTTACGCCCGACGATCAGGTCATCGACTTAAGCAAAGACTCGTCTCCGACCGCTTTTGGATTCGGCGTTAACGACGGAATTGGCCCAGGCGACGATACTCCGAAGTTCGTTGGGTTTGAGTTCGATGAAGACCTTATCGCAAGTGCAATCACGGGTGACGAGCCCTTTCGGTTTGGCGGCGAGGGAACCGTAGGGGCCAATGGACGGTTCGGAATTGAATACGGTTTCTACGCCAACGCAGGTACCGCCACGGTCGTTAACGATGGTTCTTTCCAGTACGACATTGTTCCGAAAAGTGACGGCTCCTTCGACTTAATCACAGGACTCAACGTTACGGAAGGCCAGCTCCAGACGATATCGCCTACCGTTTCGGCATACGCAGATGTTGTGCTAGAGCTGGATGCCTTTGCCGACGGTGAGATTTGTGCCTTCGTCTGTTCCAAAGGCAGAACGGAAATTGCGGACATCAACGCGCGGATTCCGCTGGCGTCAATTAATCGTCAAACCAATGCGGAAGCGGTCGAAAGTGGCATCGATAACGTCCCCGAATTCGATGGAAACATCAAAGTATTTGGCGTCGGTATCGACGACCTGACTTCATTGAGCGATGTCGTAGACGCTGGCAAAGGCGCCGTTTTCAGCGGCCTGACTGACGCGCTGAAGAATTTGAGCATAGCGGAAGGCGAAGAAAAGCGAGCAGCGGTTGAGCTAGAGAATGCATTGAGAACCGGAATTGCAACGAAGGAAGAAGTGGACGCGCTGCAGAGCAACCTCGATGCGGCGAAGCAATTGGTATTCGATACTCAGAAAGCCATCGACAACGAGAGAGACAAGAAGCTCGTTGACGACGACGAAAAGGGTAAGAAAAAGGAGGCCAAAGACAAAAATGGCGGCACTAGCGCCGGTATCGGACTCACCGTAGGCTTGAGCCAGCCCGATGAGCTATTGGGACTCACTGGCGAAGTCTCGATCGGCGGCTCAAAGGCCGTCGTGGCTGTTGAAAGGAAGCTCGGAGATCTTTCACTTACCTTGCCAGAGGTAAACCTCCATGGCAGTGCGTCCGGCAATCGTCCTGTACGCGTTTCGACCGACGATCCAACCTTCAATGACGAAAAGCGAAAAGTCATTGATATGAATCTTAGCTTGGGCGGCATCCTGTTAGGTGGCTACGGCTTCGGCGAAACGAATATCACCGTTGGACCATTGTCTGCTTCGGTGACGCCGATCGACTACATCTTGGGAGCAAACCTGAGCGTCAATCAAACGATGTCGTCGCGGGTGTCCGACCACGACCTTGTCGCTAGGTTCCGTGACGCAGACGGCAACTTCGTTTCTGTAAATGCAACCGTCAATGGTCGAGCGATGTCCGGCTCGTCTATTCAATTCGACCCCGGTGACAACGTCAGCATTACTCCGGTTGAATCTGGTGAGCTCAGTGTTTCCTTCGACCTGGTCAATACCTACACCGTCAACAATGATATTGGGCTGGACCTGGGCATCGACGGCACGTTGAAAGCACTTGAGCTAGTGCTGGGAGCGTTCGGGGAAGAGTTTTCAATTGGGCCGCTGTTGAACTGGGAACACAGTATCCTCGATGAAAACTTAGGCACAATCTTTGACACGCAGTTTCAGGTCAAAAGCGTACCGTGGCTACTCACATCGACCGTACTACAGCCCGAGCTGTCGATGGACTTGGTGAGTACCTCTGGTTTCATTTCAACGAACAATAACAACCGATTCTCATTCGAAGTGGAAGTCGAGAATAGTGGCGATGCCGCTGCCTCCAATGTTGTTGTCAATACGGAAGGGCTGCAGTTGGCTTCGATTGACGCCGGATGCGTGGCGGTTGCAGGCGAAGCATCATGTTCGCTTGGCACGCTGAGTCCAGGTGAATCGAGGACGATCTCTATCTCCGGTACAACGGCTGTCCCGGGTGATTTGGATTTGACAAAGATCTCTGTCACGCATGCAGGCGGCGACGAGATTGAAACTAACCCTGACGCCATTCCGAGGATCGAAACCGCGACATTCGATGTTCGAGTTAGCGGGGACGTCACCCACTCGCGGCTTCAACAAACCATCAACGATTCAACGTTGATAGTAAACGAAGGTCAGCGAGCTCAATTCCTTGGCAGTTTTTGTGTGACAAATGAATGCAGCTTGCGTGACGCCGTCGAATTGGCAAACGAGAAACTTGGTGAGGACATCGTGCAAATCCTCGAAGGTGTTCGGCCCCAAATAGACAACTTTCTCAACATCAAAGAAGCCGTCACGATGGTGGGGCAAGGCAAAGACAAGACCTTCATTGATTCCGACAACGAAGACGAATTCTTCTCGATGATCAACATTCAGCCCCTGGCACGAGAATTTCCGCAGGCTTTCCGATTCAGTGGCATGACATTCGGTAAGCAAGACGCTGAATCGACCAATGTTGGCACAGCGATCAACGTATTTGATACTGGCTTCGGGAAAGATGTCGTTGTTCGAGATGTTCGCTTTATCAATAATTCCGGATTTCGTATCGGCGGCACTCGCCGAGCCGGTGGAATTGAGGCAGTCAATACGCATCTACTAGTCAGAGATTCGGAATTCATCGGCAACAATACTGCTGGAAATGGTGGTGCGATCAACTTGACCGGTGGCGGATCACTCGCCGTTGGCCAAACGAAATTCGAAGGCAATTCGGCCACAGGAAATGGCGGCGCGGTTCACGTGGAAGGTGCCAACTTTATAGTCTCGGCGAGCAACGCTTTCCGTAATAACTCAGCAGAAGGAAAGGGCGGAGCAAGCCAGTTGAAGGCGAGTCTCATCACCATTGCTTTCGACACAGTCAACGAGAATAGTGCGAATGACGGCGGCGGGATTGCGTTCTCGTCGAATGACATCAACGACATTGTGAACTTTCAGAACGTCGTATTGGCCAACAACTCTGGTGGCAACGTTTCCACAGAAGACGGTCCTAGCTTCAGTTCGGTAGGTGGTAACAACTATTCGACCGACTCAACGGCTCCCTTCTTCATCGAACCCAACGATGTTAAGGAAAAAGCTTTGGTCATCATTGATGGCTTCGAAGACGGTCGGTTTGCTAAGGTCAGACACGGTGTTGCCGGCGCTGAAGTCGGAACATTGAAATGGAACCTTCCTCGTGATGTAGCGGACATAACTGTTAACGATGATCGTTTCGAAGTCATCGCCACAAATGTCTTGAAACTAAAGGATGACCAGGCCCTAGCCGAAACGGAAACCGGAATTGCGATTGAGATTTCGTTTACCGACTTGCTCGCCGACGCGAACCACACACAAACCGTTTACCTCGAAGCCTTGTCGGCCCCAACCCCGCCGACGGGTTTGCAGCTTTTGGATGTGCCAGGGCGTGTCAACCGCGGCGTGGCAATTTGGACAGGTGGCGGCCAAGTACTCGGCGGCCAAAAACAGCTGCTCTGGACTGGTCCCGAACACACTGGCTACGACATCCAAGTCACTAATGAGGCTGGCGAATTGGTGGCGGAATATGTGGAAGACGTTCCGACGTTCTTTCCTACTGGCGGTGGCGAGGGGCCAATTGATGAAGGTGAGGTTTGCAACCATCCGTTCCCCGGCTGTTCACTCTACCTGCTAGACCTGCCATTTGGCGAAAACCTCACATTCAATGTCACCGCAGTGAATGAAGTCGGCAGAAGTGAGACAACGGCCATCACAACCAACATCCTGCCTCCACCTTCAGAAATCCTGAATCTTCGCACAACGTCTGTGACTCCAAATTCGATTTCGCTTGCGTGGCAAGATACCGATCGCGAACAGCGGTACGAGGTTTGGCTTGCCGAAGAGTTCACGACGACAAATGAAGTTGGTAACGAAGCCGTTCGAGTCCGCGGCACAACGGTATTGGAGGAAGTCCCTGAAAACCAAACTGGTGCGACTATTTCTGGCTTGCTGCCCGACACTACCTATCTGTTTAGTGTCGCAGCGCTTAACGATTCGGGAGCCTCGACGAGCATCGTCGAAATTACCACACGTCCACCAAAGGTGAGCGAATTCCCAGCGTCTCCTGTCGCACAAGCCATTTCGCCGAGTTCGGTTCAGGTTTCTTGGAGCGACGTGAATCATGAAACGCTGTATCGAGTCGCCTACACTTCACCGGACGGTACGGAGCAATCTCGACACTTCAAACCTGGCTCGACGTCCGCCACGATCTACAATCTCGAACCAAACACCGAATACGAGTTCGTTGTCTCCGCGGCAAACAACAGCGGTGCAACACAGACGGATGTAGTCACTGTAACGACGCCCGTTGGTGTTGCCGAAACGATCTTGGAAGATGTAACAAGCCCGCTCGATACTGTCGTACGCGTTGACGGTATGAACGACGACGATGTATCAGAAGGGCTTCCACCCGACGGAGAAGGAGTTTCCAACGCGTTCGACAACACGACGAATAAGTACCTCAACTTCTTGGACCTCGAATCGGGCGTCATCGTCACACCTCTAAACGGCGAGTCGGTTGTCACGGGAGTTCGCGTTTACACGGCCAATGATTGGGCGCCACGTGACCCCGCCAGCTTCCTACTGGAAGGCCTGAATGCAAACGGCGAATTCGAACCGATTTCGGACGGCCGACTCGACTTGCCCCCAGCACGAAACGCTTCAGGTCAAGAAGTCATAGCTTCCAACTCCCTTAACCAAGCGACCGTTGAGTTCGACAACACGAAAGCCTACTCAACCTATCGTCTGACATTCCCGACGTTGAGAGATGCAGGGGCCACTAACAGTATGCAAGTGGCTGAGATTGAACTGCTGGGAACAATCCCGGCACCAGTGGCCCCAACTCCCAACGACGGCGTCTCTGGCTTCGTGAACTCGGACGGTTTCATCGTCGTCGAAGGTTCCGGCCAAGCGGTGGTCGGCCTCGATTTCCTTTCCGATGGCGGACTTCTGTCAACAGATGGTAGTGCTTCTCCCTTTGGCTTTTTCCTTGCTGACAATCCGGAACAGGTAACGCTCGGTGTTCTGGGCCAGGCTAATGCTGTGACGCTGGAAGGCACACTCGTGACGCGTGTCAAATACTCGGGTCGAAATCCAAGCGAAGATCTCACGGCGATTTGGGGCGATACGTCCAGCGAGTTAACCGAATTCGAAGTCACGCTTCAAGAATCTAGCAACGAAGTAACAGGCTTTGTGAACTCGGACGGTTTCATCGTCGTCGAAGGTTCCGGCCAAGCGGTGGTCGGCC
>CAYQMZ010000466.1:0-6463 GCA_964418725.1 uncultured Pirellulaceae bacterium | reverse complement strand
GTCGTAAACGCGTCGTCGGCAGCATCTGGGGCTGTCGCCATCTGATCGTCTTCAACGGTGATCGTTACCGTTGCCGGCTCCGAAGCGTTGGGGCCATCACTTGCTTGATACGTGAAGCTATCGACACCTACAAAGCCCAAGTTTGGCGTGTAGCGAAGAGCACCGGATGTGCCCAACACAACGGTTCCGTTCGACGGTTGCGTCAGAATCTGGGCGATCAAGTCGTCGCCATTTGGATCCGTATCGTTCGCCAGTACTCCGTTTGGATCAACGTTCAGCACGGTATCTTGGGAAACGGTGAAGTTGTCATCTGCGGCAACCGGCGTATTGTTGCCCGTACCAATGACTTCGATCGTGACGGTCGCGCGGTTACTCACCAAGCCTGAAGCATCTTGGATGACGTAGGTAATTGTTTCCGTACCGACAAACCCGGGATCAGGGATGTAGGCGATCCCGCCCTGGGCCGATGCGGTCAAGATTCCGTTTTCGGCACCTTCGAACAGGTCCGTCAACAACGTCAATTCTTCGCCTTCGACGTCCGAGTCATTTGCAAGCAGTCCTTCCGAAGGCTCCGTTCGAATCAGCGTAACCCCTGCGGGCGTCGAGAAACTATCGTCGACAGCAATCGGTGCGTCATTGATGGGGTTCACCGTCAGAGTGACCGTGCCGGGTGTCGTCGCGGTACTGCTTCCGTTGGATGGCACGTACGTGAACGAATCTCGCCCGTTGAAGTTCTCATTCGGCGTGTAGGTGAACGAGCCGTCAGCATTCAGCTCTAGCGTTCCGTTCTCAACGTCACTCAAAACAGCCGCAGTAAGCGTCGCGTCGGCTGGCAAATCATCAGCGACAACGCCCAGGTCAGCCGACACCGTCAGCGTGGTGTCTTCGTCCAACATGTACGCGTTGTCGTTGGCAGTTGGAACAACGGGAGCATTTTCGTCAACGACATCCAGCGTCGTATTGATGAACATGATCTCTTCGCCCAAGACGCCTTCGTTTTCACCGAACAAGGTGAATTCGTGGGCAGGCAAAACGTCTGGTGGATTTCCATTGAAGTTGATTGTGCCCACACCTTCGCTGGTCATCGGTACGGAGAACAGAAGCTGCTCGGCATCACCGCCACCAGTAAAAGAACCAGAGAAACTTCCAACTTCATCCAGCACTCCATCAACGGTCAGCACACTGCTTGGACCGTTTGGAAATGCATCAGCGTGGATCACATCACCGTCGACATCAGCAAGAGCGGCCTGGTAGGTCACATCAACGAAGCCACCGAACACGCCTTCCGCAGGATCCGTTAGGTCAGTGACGAAAGCTCGCAGCAAGAAGTCTTCGTTTGGACCAACGGATGTGATCGGATCTAGCGAGTCACGTCCGGTTACGACTAAGCGAACCTGGACCTTGGCGTCGCCTTCGCCACTTCCTCGGTTGAGATAGTTCACGACGCCCAATACGTCGGCCGCCGACACAACTCCATCTCCGTTGGTATCGACAAGCCCGGCCGCTGGTCCGCCGGCAACAACATCACGAGCACCGTGACGATTCAGGTCATTCACGATGACGAGAGCATCCAGCGACGAACGAGAGCCGTCGTTGTTGGTATCCAACGGCAATCCCGCGTTGTGCAGAGCCATTGTGTCCCCGGCCAGCAGTTCGCGGCTCTCGAGGCATTCCGTAGTTAGGCGGCGTCTTTGGCGACGAGTGCGCGTCATTTTCTTTTTCTGTCCCAGTTTGCTGCGATTCATGGTGCTGCCTGCTATTTGCCTTTCGGCTAAGACAGATTCCATCCTGGTGCCATCCACTCCTTTGTGATTCCGTAGAGTGGCTCCAGACGATCCACTCGAACTTTCAGTATGATTCAACTTTTCGTTTGCGTAAGAGTTAGTTCGTCGAGGTTCCGACACTTAACGCAGAAGCGATAAGATTGTTGGCACCTACTCGGAAGAAAGCCCGAGAGGAGCTTGGGAAAATCATCGACGTCCATCGACCCGAACTCCGTTTTGCAGATCGAAGGACCTTTACGCGTGTTACAGAAATGTCTGTACACCACGTGGAAGACTAATCCGCGCGTCGATAGATTTCACGTTTCGCACTACGAATTCGCTAGCGTAGCAAAACATTCCGTTTCCGCGCAGCGAACGTTCGATCTTTGAAACGTCAAGCACAGACAACTTCAATATCGCGGCGACCAGTGTCGCGGGCTAAAGAAGACGCGTGACATTCAAGCGGCCAAGCGCGGCGACGCTTGACTAGGAATCATTCGACGACGGTTCACGCAGCAAACGATTCGACTGTTGAACGCTCCGTTACTGAGCAGGCAACGATGCGAATCGGTGGCCAAGCGAAATTCAAGCGCGTATGACATTGTTAATGTCCCCGTTCTTGGTCCGGCGAAGCGTCCACACGGCTGGCAATGCGATCCGCCAGGTGCGGTCATCCTCGCACCTCAGATCACCAAGAAATCTCAGCCGCCGTCGGGCTCTCTTACGGCTCCCGAAACGACCTTAGGAAGATGGCGAGATAAGGAATCGAAGGTCAACCAATCCGATCGTTTGGTGTTGATTCAGATTGGCCCTCTCTGGCCCTTGTAAAACACGACGGACAAATAGGTTACGTCCGGTACACAAAACCCAAGCGTCGTTGGCAATAGAGCAACCGCCAAATTATACTCCCCTGTTGTGTTTAGGCATTGTATTCCCCCTAGCCTGCCAGATCGTTACACGATTCTTAAACTGGGGAATTCACACCGAGAGCAGAGCTCTTTTTTCACTGAGGTTTATCCCGAATGTCCAAACGACGCATCCCTATGGGTCGAAGTAGCAAGTACCGCGCTCGTCGAAAAGATCTCCTACGGAAGAGGTCCGTCGAAAGCCTCGAAGAAAAGTTGCTGCTTACGGGGCCGCAGATCGTTGGTATCACTCCAAATGCTGGCGGGTTGCTAGAAGACGGCGAAATCCGTGATTCGGCGCCTCAGGAGTTAACCTTCCGCTTCGACGAAAATCAAGTCATCGATGCCGAATCTTTGGACGGGATTGAGATTTTTGACGCCGATTCGGGGCAGTTGATTCAACCGGGTTACATCGGGCTCGGCGAAGGCTCGAACGAGGTTATCGTTCGGTTCGCGGAATCGCTTGAAGACGGCAACTATCGCATCAACATCAACGGTTCGGGACCGGATGCGCTACAGAACATCAACGGTGAGGTGTTCAATGGCGGTATTGATGCATCGATTGGATTCGAGCTTGATCTGGCTCCGCTGGTAACGGCCGTTGTTCCTCAGCCCATTTCGCGATCTGGCAGCGGATTGGCTCAGGCACGCAATCAGATCGAAGTCCACTTCAACGACGACGACCTGTTGCCAAGTTCGGCATCGCAACCTCGCTTCTACCAACTGCTGTACTCGTCCGACACAATCACAAACGCGGATGACGTACTTCACCTGCCAACGAACGTCGACTACAACGCGGCCACCAACGTCGCGACGCTGACGTTCTCAGCAGATATCTCGAGCTTGTCCGGTGAAGGTACGTACCGACTACGTGTTGGTACGGACGAAGCACTGCCAGGTGCACCGCTGCAAATCGAGACTGCAATCGAAGTAGGGCCAACGTTCACCGAAGCGGCAACGCTAGGAGCGATCGGTCGCGTCGACACAATCGTATCGTCTTCCATCGACGCTGTTGCTTACCCGCTCAACTACGCAGGTGACATCGCAGAGCCAGGCCGCCCAGATGGGCTGCAAATCGCGGCCGACGCAACTGATGGCATTACGATCATCGAGTACAACTTCCAGGACCGATTCTTTGTCGAGTTGCTGGACGAAACATTCCTGAACCTGATTTCTGAAGAGCAGCGTTCGCGAGCTCGCGAAGTAATGGCAATCCTATCGGCGCAGGTTGGCGTGCAGTTCGTGGAAACGCCCGACAGTGGCATCACGATTGCCACCGCTACGCTGCCACTTCTGGTTCCTGACGTCGTCTCCGTTCCACTGACATTCGGTGATGGTTCCACGGGCGGAAACTGGTCTGCCGAAGCAATGCGTCAAATCGTCGGCCAGCTTACTGGTGAATTCGCAGCTCCGCCGGACCCACTGTTCTTCTTCGAAGATCCGACGCGTGACTTTGCATTCATTCGACCGGTATACATCGATCCAGATCTGCCGAATCCGCCCGTCATTGAACCACTCAATGCAGAGCAACTGTTCCCTCGCAACAGCACGGTGGTAAACCTAGAACGAGCCCATCGTCCTGACTCGAATGACATCGACGTCTACCAATTCGAGCTGACTTCTCGTGGTGTGCTCACGGCCGAAACGATTGCCCAACGACTCGGCTCTGGGCTGGATTCGTCGCTGCGTCTATATCGCGATAACGGATTCAACCCAGTCTTGATCGCGCAAAACGACGACTACTTCGGCGCGGACAGCATGATCGACATGGAACTGTCGGCCGGCACGTACTTCATCTCTGTTACCTCGACCGGACTTGAATACAGTCCGACCGACGGCAACGGAACCGGCGGCATCTCGCAAGGCGACTACGACCTGCGACTTAGTTTCCAGCCTAACGCCAACAACTCACTAGTCGACACAACAGGCAATGCCCTGGACGGTGATGCCGACGGAGTTGCTGGTGGCGTATTCAACTACTGGTTCCAAGCGGTCGACCAGGGCAGCACGGTCTACGTCGACAAGGCAGCCACTGGCGCTGGCCAGCGAGGAAGTTTGCAGTCAGCATTCTCAGAAATCGATCAGGCCTTTGATGCGGCCCAACCCGGTGACGTTGTCAGGATCGTTGGCAACGGTGGCGCCGATGGAGTCGTTTCCTCACTCGGAGACAACTTGGCCTACGAAATTGGTTTCAATCAGTTTGGTGCCGAGCTATCCGATGGTGGAACCATGGTCCTGCCACAGGGCGTGACCACCATGATCGATGCTGGAGCTGTCTTCAAAGTCAGCGGATCGAGCATTCAAGTCGGTAGTTCGTCGGTATCGATTGACTTGAGCGGTTCGGCGATTCAAGTTCTGGGTACGCCTCAGCAATCGGTCATCTTCACGTCTTATGACGACGAATCGATCGGTGTTGATACCAATCCGCTCGTCACGACACCTAGCCCAGGAGACTGGGGCGGTATCCTGATCCGCAACGACTTAGATCGTGCGGAAGGACGATTCGACTACGAGCAAATCGGTGTCTTCCCGAACTACATCAACCATGCTGACCTTCGCTACGGTGGTGGTCGAGTTTCCGTTGCATCCGTCGAGCGAGTGATCGACCCTGTCCACTTGATTGACGCACGAGCCGATGTCTCGTTCAACCGCATCACTTTCAGTGCCGATGCAGCGATCTCGGTAAACCCGGATGCCTTCGAAGAGACCCGCTTCCACGCGATCGATTCGCTGGGAGTGGACTACCAAGCTTCCCCATTCACGCCCGACTACGAGCGATTTGGGCCGGACATCCACAACAACTTGATCGTCGACAACACGACGAACGGCTTGTTTGTACGCATCGAAACGGATGCCGCTCAACGCCTCGAGCGTATGACGGTTACGGGACGATGGGACGACCTAGATATCGTCCACGTACTGCCGGAAAACTTGATCATCGAAGGCGGCATCGGTCCTGCACGCGTCGATGCAGACGGAGTTGTCATCCCAAGTATTGCGGCAGGCCTGAAAATCGATCCGGGTGCCATTATCAAGATGGACGGTTCACGAATCGAAGGCAGCATTGGCTCGAACATTTTGGCAGAGGGTAACGACGAACGCTCGATCGTATTCACCTCGCTCCTGGATGATCGCTTCGGTGCCGGCGGCACGTTCGATACCAGCAGCAATGACCGCGTCGACCCTGCGGCTGGCGATTGGTCAGGTATTTTCGTTGCTCAAACGGGCAGCGTCAGTCTCGACCACGCCGTCATCGCATACGGAGGGGGCCTGTCGCGAGTTGAAGGTTCGTTTGCAGCATTCAACGCGGTTGAAATCCACCAGGCTGACGCACGAATCACGAATTCGATCATCGAATTCAGTGGCTCTGGACGTGGTGGTCAAGCCGACCTTGATCGACCAGGTCGTCCAGACAACGCCAAGGGGGCGATCTTTGTTCGCGGATCATCGCCAATCATCGTCGATAACATCATTCGCGGCACCGAAGGAATCGAAGTTCCTGCGATCAACGTCGACATCAACACACTCAACGACGACCTAGTGACAGACTATGGACGTTCGACTGGTGAGATCGACCAAATCGCCGAGTTCCAGGACAACCAAGGAGCCCTCATTCGGCTCAACCGTCTTGCGGACAACAGCTTAAACGGCTTGGAAATCCGGGGCGGAACTGTCAGTCGTGGAACCGTGCTTGATGATACGGACATCGTTCACATCGTCTTTGACAGCATCGATGTTCCGGACTTCGTTAGCACCGGTGGTGTTCGCCTGGAGAGTAGCAGCGAACAGAGCCTA
>CAYQMZ010000465.1:0-6475 GCA_964418725.1 uncultured Pirellulaceae bacterium | reverse complement strand
TCACTTGGGAGGTGATTGGAATCCGGATGAGCCCACTGGATTCAAAATGTATCCTCTGGCCTTAGAACTGGTTCGTGATTCGTTGGCCGACCTAAAGCGTCAAGGCATCGAGTACCGCATTGAAGGCTTTATGTGGCACCAAGGCGAGAACGACATGTTCGAGGAGAAGTACTTGGCCAACTACGGGTCGAACCTCAAAAACTATTTGGCTCGCTGGCGAGAAGATTTGAACGAGCCCAACCTGAAGTTTTACATCGGCGAACTATGCACCAAGACGATTTGGGGAATGGACCTGCGACCTCGGATGTACAAGATCAGCATTGGCCAAAAGTCAGTGACTGATAGTGATCCGCTCGCAGAGTACGTTCCGACGTCCCATGTCGGCGTGGAGATCGGTAATCCAGTTGGGCTCCATTACCACTACGGGACTCTTGGACAGCTGGAACATGGTGCAAACTACGCTCGTTCATACCTGCAATCGATCGGCAAGTTATCTGAAACTCCGCGTAAGCTAAACGCGTGGCCGTACGCCGACAAACAAAAAGTAAAACTCTTTGTTCTAGCTGGCCACCGAAACATGGAAGGGGAACGGGCATTCCAGGCACACATTCGGGTAAGTAATCCGCACCTGCTACGGGAAGATCACTCGGTTGCATTTCGGTACGACATCGCAGCAGGGTACAAGCAATCCAACGGCTGGGAACCTCTGGGGCCGGCGGGACTCTACCAAAACTTCGGACCGGAACTCAGTTTCGCGCGTTCACTGCATGAAAGGCAGATTGGCAAGTTCGCCATCGCAAAGTTCACCGACAGCGGCTCGCAGATCGTAGACTGGACACCCGAGGGAAGTGACCAGGCTCCCAAGCGACACGTGTATCCGCGGTTCATTGACTTCATTAAGCAGAGCATTCAACACCTCGAATCCAAAGGGCAAGATGTCGAACTGGCTGGCATCTTCTATCACGTCGGCGAAAACGACATGTCGTTTATGCCATTCCGCAAGGGGTCTGCCAGTCGCGTCGAGTCGATGATCCGGCAGAGTCGGATCGACTTGGGCATCAAAGATTTACAGTGGTACGTCAGCCAACAGCCGCCGACCAGCACAGACAACTTGAACAAGTTCGACGCCGTTGCTCCCTTCGAAAGTCTTGCCAAACAAGACGAACACACCCATCACATCAAAGCTTTCGACTTGCCGGAGCAGCCGAAAAGGCTCGTACTGGATAGCCGCGGAATTGTCGCGTTGGGGCAAAAGTTGGCTGAGGCATATTGCAACCGCGGCCAGGACAGTCAGAAGCAGCCAAAGATCGAGGAGTAAACCGTGCCTCCCATCACAGATTGAACCATAAGTCACGGCCCACAGAGATTCCTCACTTACACCGCCTATCGCACGGGCTAAAATTCGGTTGAGTTCAAGGCAAATCCCCACAGTTTCTCAAATCGACTTACAATTTGACGGTGGGGTAAAGCCGTTCGAGAATTGGACGTCCTAACTGTCTCAGTTAACTGGGATGGGTTCTCATCGGTTTGAACCGAAAAGTTGAAATTCGGAAAAAGTGACCATGGCGACCGCGACCACCAAGACGAAATCGTTTCCGACGCCCGACGAGCGTCCGGGGGCGGACTTTGTCCTGATATTCGACGGTCACTGCAATTTCTGCCGTGCAAACATTGCGTGGATTTCTGCCGTCGACAGAGGCCGCATCGCCTACCTTTCGCTTCACGATGCGGAGGTGCACCAGCGCTGGCCAGAGCTTACTCATCAGCAGTTGATGGACCGGATGTACTTGGTCGACGTCAATTCTGGCCGTAAATATGGTGGCGCTGAAGCTTTCCGATTCTTGTCAAAAAAGCTTATAGCCCTTTGGCCACTTGCCCCGCTTCTGCACATCCCCGGCAGCCTACCTCTTTGGCAGTTTCTGTATTCGAGCGTCGCACGGGTTCGATACAAGTTCGGACGAATCGAAGAGTGTGAAGACGGTTCATGCAACCTTCACTTTGATTGAGCCGACTCCCGACCAGCGTCGAACTCTATTCACGCACGTGTTGTGATCGTCGAAGCATCGTCACACACATTCTTTCGCGCCAAAAACTTGTCCGCATTGGTAAGCCTGCGTAGCATGCATGAGGATGTCGCACCTGACCTAAATGGGGGCTTTGACATGGACATGACGATGATCATTTACGCAGTAGCAGTATTGGTGCTAGTTGCTGCGTATATCTTGTATCCACGCTCGACGTTTTAAAGCGAACACTGCTCGCGGGCGCGGTCTATTCGACACTGGCAATTGGCTTTGTGTCCCGTCGAGCTCGCAGTTCCTGAATAAATTCGCTAAGCGCAACTGCGGCGTTCTCTCCAGCATCCGGTGTTATCGCCTTGCTGCGTTGAGACATCCCCAGGATCTCCGTAACTCGTTTTGCGTCATAGTTGTTTGCCTGATCGTCGACCGGGCTTTGACCTAGGCGTTTTGCCGACGCCTTTGCTACGTACGCAACCGCCGTGTAGGGATCCTCTTCCAGCTCTTTCAAGATCGGCGGAATCCAATCCACGCCGGAGACTTCCTGGGCGGGTGTCCAACGAGCGATCCAGGCAGCGATGGCGCGTTGCCCAGCGTCGCCTCGCAACGCCATGATTGCCCACGCCGAAGTCTGCTCTTCATCTGATTGAAGGTCTGGCCGTGGCTGGTCGTACCACTCGTTCAAGTGTTCCGCCGTCCACGCGAGACTCTGATCGAGATGACAGAGGTTACACGCGTTCGGTCGCGACTTGTGGCTAATCGAGCTTACCTTGGGACTCGTAATGGAATGGCTACGCGTCGCCTTGAACAGTCCGTAGTTCGTGTACGGCATGTGGCAGTTGTAGCAAAGGCTGCCTGCGGAACCCGGCGCATGATGCGTGTGCTCCTGCAGAGTGTCTCGGAAATTCTCGTGGCACTGCAGGCACGCTTCGTTGGACTCCATGGACTTGGCAAGCTGATCATCCGGATCGCTGTTGTGCATGCTATGGCAAGACAAGCATGACATTTCGCCACGCTTGTAACACGGTGAAGACTTCACCCCCATGAACTCGCGACCGGTACTTCGATTCGTGCCGTCGCTCCAGAAACGACTGACGATGTCCGAGTCCTTTTCCAATTGCGGAGTGAAAAAGCGACCAAATTCAGTGAGGCGCCGCCCCGGTCGAAATTGTGGCCCAATGACCATTACGTCAGGATCGTCATGCAAGAAATTCGAATGACATGCTCCACAGATTTCAGAGGAGCGTTCATGGTCCAGTTTCGCAGGGTTCACGATCGAATCATCGTGCGTAACGTTGGACGACGCTGACGCCGAAGTGACCACTGATCCTTTCGAAGCGTTGCTGTTCGAAGCAGACGCCGTGGCCTCCGGTTTGCTCGACGTCACGTCGCCTGAAGAGGCACTCCCAACCGCCAGTGAGTGCTTGGCCAAGTGCTCTCGACCAGGACCGTGGCAGGACTCACATGCGATTCCCAATTCAGCAATAGTTGTGTGCTCCATCAGACTAGACTGTGGGTCACGTCCTGGCTGACCGCCGGTCGCGTGACAAAAGATACAGTTGTCGTTCCACACTTTGAAATGCATACCCGGGCGCCACTCGGGCGGGCCAAGGAAAACGTCCTTGCGATGAACCCAAGCGTTTTCCGTCAAGTCATATCGCAACGGGAACTGCCATAGCTCTCGACCATAGTCGCTGCGAATCCAGTAGGCTTGAAAGTGATGAGAACCCGTCGTCATCACGATTTGCGATTTGCGACGATGCGGAGTCTCCTCGCGCACGTCGCCACCAGCCTGGAACACCGTGCGTTCCCATTCGGGATCATCCGATTCAACCCAAAACGTTGTGTCACCGGTCTGCTGGTCTGTTTCCTTTGTTAGCTGGTAAGTCTGGCCTTCGATCTCAAGTACGCCGTCGAACGGCGCTAAGACGTTCTCTTCCGTCGCCAACATCGTCATTGATCGATGATACGTCTGGTGCCACGAGGCATGTTGATCAACGTGACAAGACTTACACGCTTCAGAGCCAACGAATGCGTCGGCAGAGTCGCCCGTCACTTGGCTGGCTGCCATCGCCTGCTGAACTGACAATTCGGCATCCAATCGCGACGGAGGCACAACTGTCGAGACGTCGACCGCCGTAGGCTTAGGCGACTGAAATCCTCGCCACAGCATGAACGCCGCGATACACGCAATTGCGATGCATAAGACAGCCGTGAGTTTTCGCAAATCCGTCCTCACAGAACGTGAATACAAACAACAGGATGGGTCGCCGACATTTGGATGGTTCGCGGACGCCTCGAGTATAGTCCCTTCCGATTCGAAAGCTCTAGCACTACGGTACTTGGTCGCGGCGATTCTCTGGCGGCTATGGAGTGCCCAACGTTCAAGCAAATCGCTAGAGAGCCAAAAATGGGCCGTTTGCCGACCGCAAGGCGATGTTTTCGAAATGGAACCGGTCGGTAGAATGTGGCAAACAGAGGAATGCAGAGAGCAAACAATATGAGTTCGGAGTCCGCAGAAAACTATCCGGTGACCAATGAATCGGGCGATTCGCCGCTCTACGATTGGAAGTCGAAACCGCTGACAGGCCCCATCAACGACCTATCGTTGCTTGAGCGGTCCCTGCTGTTCGCGGAGCTTGCTTGGGTCGCTTACTTGGCGGAAGAATCAGCAGCGACCGTCGTCGATGACATTGGCTTGCGAGAGACACTGTTCTTTGAACGCGACGGGTCGCAAGCTTACATTTTTAAAACGGCAACCGATTGCATCGTTTCTTGCCGTGGTACTGAGCCCACGTCATGGAACGATGTGAAAGCAGATGTGAACGCTTTTCCGGCACTGGCCGAGACCGTCGGACGCGTTCATCGAGGCTTCAAGGAAGAAGTTGATGACCTCTGGCCCCGTCTCGAAAAAGCCCTGATCGAGAACAACAAGACACTTTGGTTTTGTGGACACTCGCTGGGAGGTGCGATGGCGACCATCTGTGCGGGGCGCTGTTTCTTATCGCACATCAAGTCGACGCCCCGGCAACTGTTCACTTACGGAAGCCCTCGGGTTGGCAACAAGCGTTACGTGAATCACGTTCAGTTGGAGCATCTTCGTTGGGTGAACAACAACGATATTGTGTGCCGCGTCCCCATGCTCTGGATGGGCTACCGCCACACGGGAACGATGATGTATCTGAACTCAGAAGGAAACCTAAGACCGCTATCAACGGCTCAGCGAGCTCGTGATCGGTGGCGTGGATTCTGGTCCGGTATCAAGAAGGGAAAGATCGACCACCTGTCGGACCATTCCATGGACGAGTACGTTCGACACGTGCACAACGCCATGAAGGAACAGGAGGCAGGCACACTGCCTCCAAAGGCGATTCCGGCAAAGATCTAACGAAACCGCTAGTGTGTAAATCGGCTTCGGCCCTGCCAAACGGCAGGGTTCAGAGTGACCCGATTTGACGAAAACGCACGTTAGTCAGCGGTGACTTTTTCCGGCTGCTGTTCGTTTTCCGCATCATCGTTCTTCCGTGAGTTGGCCCAAGTTTCATCCGCAGGGATGTTGGGAGCTGGAAGCTTGATCGGAAAGAACTTGTGGTGGAAATAGAACGCGGAAGCGATCGCAATCCAAGCCGCAGGATATAGCAGGATCGTCGAGGTGTGAACGTAGGCTCCTGCGACGCACCAGATGACGGCCAGCGACGCAATGATGAGGGACAACGTCGGAAGTCGCATAGTAGATTCTCCATCGGACAACGTGGCTAGGTCGGTCTGCCTCCCAGTTAAAGCAACCAACGTGCCACTTGCCTGCTGTTGTCAGCTATTGCTCTATTCTAGCTCCCTGCAAACCAAACGGTAACTTTTTGGTCGCAGAAACAACAACGGCATTTTGTCTACGTCTGTATTCTCGGCAGGATTCACTACAAATGGTTGAAGAAGTTGTCACCGCGTATCACGAAGCTGGACATGCGGTGCTAGCCGAGCAACTTGGTGGACGTGTACTTTCCGTGACGATCATTCCTGTGGACGACGATGGACCACGTCGTCATGGTGAAACGAAAGTAGCGTGGCGAATCGATAGCGGGCGTGAAGAGCAGATTGGTTTGGCTCAAGTTCAAGTCGCGCTTGCCGGGCCCGTCGCCGAAATGATCTACACCGATTCGCAATACGAAATCGAGATTCTCAAAGAATGGTGGGCTGATTGGCTCGTTGCAACTCGTACAATTCGTGCAGTACGTCCGAAGCTGTCGGATTCGCAGATACTTCAATTGCTGGAGACACATCTAAGGAAGTTGATTGCTTGGATGTCGCGAGATGACGTTTGGCACCAAGTTGCAACCCTCGCTGACGAACTAGAAGCCCATGAGTCGCTGGACGAAGACCAATTGGATGAATTGCGTTCGATCGGAATCCTCGGAATTCGATAGTCCTTGGCAGTTGCAGTTGGCTCCAGTGTGCTGAGT
>CAYQMZ010000464.1:2361-6488 GCA_964418725.1 uncultured Pirellulaceae bacterium | reverse complement strand
CTCTGGCGACGCCTTGCGGAACGTGTGCTTGGAATAGCAGTGGACTGAGATGTTCTCGCCGGGGTGAAGGAATGCTTGGATTCGTTGAGGGCCGGACTTCGAGTCTCCAACAGAAATGACGCCTAGCAACCGTTGCGGTTGGGGACGGTCATCGGCATAAAAGTATTTGCCGGCGTGGACCTGAATACTGACGTCCTCGCGGAAATCGCCCACTTTTTCCGCGTCGAACACTAAGTCATACCAACCTGCGACGGGAGGTTCGAAGTTGTCGTAGAAGAACGAGTAGCTCGTTCCGTTGTTGGCTCGTGTCCAAGAGAACAGTACGCCTTCTTGGTAATCGCGAACGTAGATGTTGTAAGTTTGGTGGCTATCCTTCAACTTATTCGTTACCCAAACACGTTCGTCCGGGAATCCGGCTGAAGGAAACGCATGCTCCAGCATTTGATCGGCGACCGTGAAGTAGGCTGCGAGCATTTCCTTGCTTAGCCGAATGCGCCGATCCGAATCGAAACGGTTGGTGCCCAGGTCGTCGGGGATTGTTTCCGCCAACTCCAGGTCGGTCCCCAGCAAGTCATTGATCGCATTCACGAACTCATGCCTGCTTCGTCGACGGAACGTTGGCGGATCGGCGATCTGTGCTCGAGCAGCCAACCACTCCAGCAACTCGCGTCGCTGTGCTGGCGTTGGCTGGTCTACGCTGCTCGGCGGCATGGTGCCGGTCGCTATGTTCTCGAAGACCAGAGGAAAGTCAAAATCTGGATCTTCCGGCAGCGGAGTTAGATCGATCGCGATGTCATCGGATTCTGAGGCATTCGATTGGTCATGGCAGTCGAAACAATACGTTTCCAACAATCGTTGACCCGAATTTGCGGACGCGAGACTGGACCAAAGCAGGCACAACAATGTAACGGCACGAAACGTCGTTGTTATATGTCGCTTCATTGTCCGTGACTCCGCTAACTTGCCCTCAATCCGCATTTGTGTGCTAGAAACACGACCATATATAGACAGCGATCGATGCAAGGAGACCGCCGCAGGGCCACGCCACACATGCAGCCGCAGCAAGAACGTCCGCATAGGTGCCGCCGATGGCAATCCATAGTCCTGCACACACAAGGCCCATTGTAATCGTCAACGCGAGGCTCAGGGGACCGCGGCAATGTAAGCGCGCAGATATGGCCCAGATTGCTGAACTGAGAATGGTACCGCCAGTTACAGCGAACTCTAATGATGGTCCGGCAGTTCCCGTACGCGGGTCGTCGACATAGATCCAGTAGATGGCAACCGCTGTCACAAACCCGCCGATCAAGCTAGACAACGCTGTAACTTTGGGGTGGCTCTTGTTCGGCGGTTGCAGAGTCGCGGGAGCTTGGTAGGGATTGGTGTCGCCCGTCCGATGTACAGGCTCGGGTGAGATCATGGAATTGTTCTCGATTGAGTTGTTGTCGGAAGTGCTATTCGAGCGTTTTGCATAGGTTCCACGCCCACGGTTTCGGCAAGGTGTATCGTGGGGCAAACTCCATATGAACGACTCGCCGACCATGCCTCGCGGTCTTTGCCGCCTCCTTAGAAGCATGAAGCAGGCGAGGTCGCATGGCAAAGACGTCTCCAGCTTGGCAGAGCAATTCGGCGACCGGCCTTGCAGTGTTTTCGTCGTCGATTGCGCGAGGCGTCGAGTCTGCTTGTTCGTTCGTGTCGCTGTGCGAGCCAGGGATGAACAACAGCGGACCATTATCCTCGGTCATCGGGTCTAACGACAATCGCAACGTCAGCATGGTTTGCAAAATGTCTGGCGTAGCCTCCACGTGCGGAACACCGGCTTTCGTCGTAGGTTTTGCGAACGGCGCAAGCGGAGTGACGTGACGTTGAACTGCAATTGTTTGATCACGGTGCCATGGCAATGACCAGCCATGACCGGGCGGTTTGTCGAAGTAGAGAATTCGAACCAAACCGACGTTCGGTCCCACATACTGACGCAGCATCGCAGAGACAGCTTTGCGTTGCGTCACTTCTCGCCAGCCATCCCACGTCGCAGCAAGATTTCTCGCGCCGAACGTCTGCGAGCGATAGCTGACCTGGCCCTTTGAATTGCTCTCGATTGCCTGGGAAAGGTCCGCAGCCATCCGGTCGAGTTCCGTCTGGTCCAAAACTCGGCGGAGCAAACTGCAGCCGTGTTCTTCGACGGAAAGTTGTTCCAAAGGCGGGATCGCGCGTGCTGATGGCGAGTCTGATTTCATTTCTGTTTTACGCTGTTTCTTACTCGTGTGTTCGCGGAAGTGTATCGGCTTCCATCGCCGAAAGTGCGGCAATTGCATCGTCCGCCATTGTCGCCGGGACGAACACGTGGTCGTGATGAAAGCCTGCGATCACATTCGCGCTAATCCCGCGTTCAGCAAGGACGCCAGCAACAGTCGCAGTCAGTCCGATCGCTTCTAAACTTGAGTGAACTTGCAGTGTGATCATGCGAAAGACTCCGTCAAAATCTGCACCCGCGGCCAGCGCTGTCTCCTTGCGTACGACCAGCGTCAAGCCTTCACTTTCCTGGACGGCAGCAATCGGGTTCAGTTCGACACCATCGCCGTACTTTGCCCCCGGTCGAGTCACGAAGACGTACTCTGCATCATGAAGCTTGGGCTGCAACGATGCAATCAAAGTTCGTAGGTTCGTGATGCCGCTCATTTGGGATTCCGATTAGACCTTGGGGACTTGTTGGGTGATGCAGTGAATTCCACCGCCGCCCGCACCGAGAACGGTTCCGTCGATTCCTACAACTTCACGATCAGGGAAGACGTCTCGCAGAATCGCCATGGGGGCAGCATCGATGCGGCGTCGACCTTCGGTGGGAACGATGACACACCCGTTCCCAATATAGAAATTCATGTGGCAGAGTTCTTCCGACGTGAGCGGAACTTCAATCACCTCAAGTCGGCGTCCTTTTGCATCTCGAGCCGCCTGAAGTCTTCGTTTTGCGTCTTGGCAGATCTTGTAATTCGGATCGCTTCGCTCGGATGTTGTGTGGAGCAACACGACTCCCGGAGCAGCATAGGCAAGGATGCCGTCGACATGACCGTCGGTAATTGGATCGGGCTCGAGTCCTTTGCCGAGCCATATGACCTTCTTGGTTCCAAAGTACTCGTTCAGCAGCTTTTCAATCTCGGTTTTTGACTTGGAGTTCCGATTCTTGTTCAGCAGGCACTGTTCGGTCGTGATGAGAGTCCCTTCTCCATCTACCGCGATTGCACCTCCCTCAAGGACAGCATCGACGGGATACATCGCCGCGTCGTAAAACTTGCTGATTCTCGCCTTGAGCAATGCGTCGTCGGCGTACGGTGGGAACTTGGCGCCCCAGCCGTTAAAGGTGAATCCGGCAACGCGTCGTTCGCCTTGGTCGTTGACGAGAAAAACAGGACCCGTATCTCGCGACCATCCGTCGTTGAGTGGAGCTTCGAAGAGCTCGACTTCACGACTGAGAATTCGTGCCGCAATGGACTCTTCCTGAGGGCGGACCGCCATCACTACGGGCTCGAAATCACTGATGGCATTAGCAACGCTTGCCCACTGTTGATAAACATCCTTCAGGGGGATTCCATAGCCTTTCCAGTTTTGGGGCGGAGGGAATGCCATGAACGTCGAATCGTGTTTTTTCCATTCGGCCGGAAGGTAGAAACCATCGTGGGCGGGCGTTGAGTTCGCGATCAGCTTGACGCCCGTCTTCTGGTAATCTGGCATCTCTGCCTTTCGGTGTTCGGCAGCCATCGCCAATTGGCTCGAGCCCGCCGCGGTTGCAGTACAGATGCTGATAAGTCGCAAAAAGTCTCTTCGTTTCATACTGCGGCTCATCATGGTTGGGGCGTGAATCCGGCGGTATGACTATGCTGAATCAATCTACCACCGCTCGCGATCTGGCTTGCAGAAAAGGCGACGTCGAACTCGACTGGCTGATCAAGTGTGTGCTTTCGGCTTTCACCCTCAGCTCTAGTAGGGTGTGGTCGCGACGATGCCTGCGGAAAACCCGGCAGCCAAATACAGAAAGCAGCCGGAAGAGTATCCGGCAGATTGAAGGCTGACGGCGTGGAGCCAACAAATGACTGCGTAAATCAGAAAACTGGCGGCCAGCCCAAGTACGC
>CAYQMZ010000464.1:0-2351 GCA_964418725.1 uncultured Pirellulaceae bacterium | reverse complement strand
AATGGATCGCAATTAGTCCTAAGAGAAGCGAGAACAGAAAACTGCCGATCGCTACTTGGATCACGAGGCCAATGCAGGCGAGCGTCGTCCAAACAAATAGAGAGCGGCTTGGGAACTGAAGATCCATCGGTGTCTTGACGTTGAATTGAACCCGCGTAACGTCGACGAAATCGTATCGTCGATCACTGGCGGCAACTGGATCGAGTTAGCAGCGTGCGATGCTGTCTTCGTGGATCTTAGCACGACTTACTCGTACAAGTTAGACGCCCTTCGGAATTCGCTCTGTTTGTTCCGAAGGGCGGTCCTAGCCTGTGCAAAGATACTGTCAGATTCCTCGTTTGCTTAGAAATTCACGGATCTTCTTCGCGATGAAAGGGCCTTCTTCCTCCAACGCAAAGTGTCCGGTGTTGAGGATGTTGTAGTCGACGTCCTTGACGTCGCGGCGATACCCTTCGGCGCCTGGCACAGGGAAGAAGGCGTCGTGTTCTCCCCAGACGATCAGCACTGGAGGCTGATGTTTGCGAAGGTATGCTTGCCACTCCGGGTAATGCTTGATGTTATTCTGGTAGTCATAGAACAGGTTGAGTTGTACGCGGTGCTGGCCCGGACGCGAGATTCGCAGGTAGTCTAGATTCCAGTTCTCGGGAGCAATGTTGTCAGGGTTCCGCGTGCCATGCGTGTATTGCCATTTCATTCCTGCCAAGGTGAAGACGTTTTCGATGATCGTCTTTTCGTGAACCGCTGACTTGTCCTTCCAGTACTTCATGATGGGCGCCCAGCCGGCTTTTCCAATGCCTTCCTCATAGGCGTTTCCGTTCTGAACCAGCAGCGTTTGGACTCTCTCGGGGTGAGCGGTTGCGATTCGGAATCCAATCGGAGCCCCATAGTCCTGAATGTACAACGAGTATCGCTTCAGGCCTCGCTGTTCAAGGAATCTGTCTATGGTCTTCGCCAAGTTGTCAAACGTGTATTCGTATTCAGTCGCACTGGGAAACGAGCTCTCGCCGAAGCCGGGATAGTCTGGTGCAACAAGGCGGTAGTCGCTGGACAGATCACGAATGAGGTTTCGAAACATGTGAGACGATGTTGGGAAGCCGTGCAGCAACACAATCGTCGGCTTGGTGGGATCACCGGCTTCGCGGTAGAAAATCTTCAAGCCGTCCACGTTCTCGTATCCGTGTCGCACGTCCGTTAGGTTCGGTGCGGATTCGTGAGACGCTACGGTTTGGGCTTCAGCGTTTGGTGCCGCGGTTGCGATCACTCCAAGGACTATGGACATCATTAGTTTGGGAAGGAATGTTTGACTCATCGTTCTCTCTCTTGTCGTAGTTGGGTGTTAACCCGGGGCTTTTTTGAGTTGTTGGAAGCGGTTCATTTCGGTGTGTGGCTACTACGCCACGTGTTCGCCAAGTCCCGGGTGATCGTCTGGGCGAGGTCCTTGGGGCCACAGGAACTTGCGGTCTGCTTCGTCGATTGCAACGTCGTTAATACTGGCCTCTCGGCGTCGCATCAGACCTTCGTCGTCGAACTCCCAGTTCTCGTTCCCATAGGCTCGAAACCACTGGCCATCCGCATTCTTGAATTCATACTGAAAACGGACGGCGATTCGGTTGTCGGCGAAGGCCCACAGTTGCTTGGCGAGTCGATACTCATGCTCGTGGTCCCACTTGTCGGCGAGAAAGTCACGGATGGCATCTCTCCCTTTGACAAAGTGACTTCTGTTTCGCCATTCGCTATCGATGGAGTAGGCCAACGCCACTTGTTCTGGATTGCGTGAGTTCCAAGCGTTTTCGGCAGCGCGGACTTTCGCGACCGCAGTTTCGTGGGTGAACGGAGGCTTCAGGTCTGTTGGAAGAAGCTTTCGTGTAGTGGAAGAGTCGTTCATTTTGATTCTCGATTTTGTAATGCTTGAAGTTGGTTGTTGAGTTGGTCGACTTGCGACGTCAGCTCGTTCATTCGCTGGTCAAGTTCTTCAGCAGTCCACCGTGGCTCGATGTTCTTCGGGCAGTTGGCGTTCCATGTGGAAACGTGAAAGACAATCACTCGTTCAGGTGTTTCGTCCACAGTGAGCTGTTGAAGTAGATCGGGGTCGTTTTCGACGACGGTGGCTGATCCCCAGATCTTGATGCGTCGTCGGTTCGGATAGTCCATCAAGAAGATGAAGGCTGATCGGTTTTCGGATAGGTTTCCAACGGAGATGAATTGTGAGTTTCCAGCGACGTCACCGAACGCCAGCGTGTTTGCATCCAACACTTTCAGGAACCCCTTGGGGCCACCGCGATGCTGGATGTACGGTTGGCCATCTCGACTGGCGGTGCCGAGATAGAACGAATCACGCGTGGCAACAAATG
>CAYQMZ010000463.1:6043-6507 GCA_964418725.1 uncultured Pirellulaceae bacterium | reverse complement strand
CGGACAAACAGGAGTTGGACCGCACGAAGGCCGGTAGGAACCGGGCCCTACTTTTCAAAGAACTAACGACTTAGCACACTAGCCGGCTTGCAATAGTGAGAACGCAGCGACGGCATTCGTCACAAAGTCAGTCGAAAGTATGGGGTCTTTTTTTCCTGGCTCGCTAGATTCAACGCCACTTGCCGTATCGACCCCGTGAGGTTGGGCCTGGGCGATCGCCGTGCCCACGTTTTCGGGGGTCAAGCCACCGGCAAGAATCAGCGGCAAATCCCCAATCCATTCCGCGGATGTCGCGACGTCGGGCCAATGCAGTGATTTCCCAGTACCGCCGTACTCGTAGGGATCGTAGGCGTCCACCAAGATCGCATCCGGCCTGCGTTCGCAGGCGGCCAAGAAATTGGCGACCGTGTTGAGTCCGCCTTTGCAACGGAAGGCTTTGATGACAGACACGTCCGACAGTTTGT
>CAYQMZ010000463.1:0-6033 GCA_964418725.1 uncultured Pirellulaceae bacterium | reverse complement strand
CGACTCGTCACCGTGTAGTTGCACGTAATCCAATTCGACTGCCGCGGCGGTTTCTAGGATTGCGTCGCTGCTTGCGTTAACAAATACGCCAACGCGTTTCACGTTTGCCGGCAATTGTTTCACGATTTGTCGAGCGATAGGGAGCTCGACGTAACGTTTGCTGCGTTCGTAGAAATTGAGACCGACTGCTTCAACGCCGCACTCGGCCATCGCGGAGGCGTCGGCTTCGCTAGTGATTCCGCAGATTTTTGTCTTGAACGGCATTAATGCGATCCGCCGCTACGGTTGGTGTAAAAACAGTGCGGTCCTCCGATACGCGAACGCAGGAGGACCGTCCATCAAGACTACGACTTTGGCGTTAGCCCTAAGATTGAGTACCACCACCGAGCTTCGACACAACATCATCGAATTCATCGTGCAACGCATTCGGTAGCTTCTCTTTGCTCAACCCGGCTTTCCAAGCGTTCGCCCAAGCTTCCTTCGCTCCCTTTTGGTCGCCGGTCTTCAGCAACGCAAGGGTCAGGTGCAAGTACTTCTGAGCCGTTACTGGGCCAGACTTAATTGCTTGCTTGAAGGAAACGATCGCCAGCTGGTTTTTGCCTTGGAGGTAGTGAATGAAACCTTCGGTATCAATCACATCGGAAGTCGGACCGATTAGCTCTTTAGCTTCTTTGATCAGATTGGCAGGTTTGTCTGCTTTTCCATTCAAAGCCATCGCGTAGGCGAGGTTGTTCAAAAGCATGCCACGCTCGATGGGATTCGTGAAACTTGGCGAGTCCAAAATGTTTTGGTACTCCGTTTCAACGAGGTCCAGGTTGCCTGTCATGTCGTGGTACTCAGCAAGTCGCCATCGCAACTTCAGGTCGTCCGGGCTACTGCTTGCCAGAGACGTCAGCCATTGCTGAGTCTGTTGCAGGCTTTGCTTCAAATCGCCGTTCCATTTGTCCTGATGCTTGCGAAGGATCGCCAACGCGACACCCGTGCAGGCCTCAGCCGGCATACCAGCCTTGTTGGCCTCACGACAAATGTTCAATGCCTGGCCAACGTTTTCGACAGTACCGTACAACCCAAGAGCACTGGCCAAACGCAAGACTTCGCGAGGGGCCTTCTTCTGCAGTTGTTGGTAGCCTTGGATTGCAAAGCCGTAGAACCTCTTGTCGTATTGCCCCAGTTCTTCAGCGACGGTTGAAACAGTCAGCAATTCACTTAGGTCTTGAGGCGACGCCAGTTGTTTTGGCATTTGCTGTTTCAGTTGGGCAACAGCCTGGTCGATTTGTCCGCCCTTAGCCAATGCATGCATTTGCACGCGAAGTCTTGTCACGGAGCCTTTCGGCAATCGGTTGTTTGCGATTCGCTGTGCAGTTGACAGCTCGCCGCGTTTCAAGAGCCACTTTACGTACGTTTCGGCGACCTTGCTGTTCTCTTTGTTATTGGCAAGCACCGATACGGCGATCGACTTGGCTTCTTCCCATAGCCCTTCGTCTTCGAACTTTTCGTAGAGCTGGGCTCGCATGAACATTTCCGTGTCGGTCAGCGGTCGCTTGTTTTCGACTTGCTCCAAACGGATCAACGCCCGTTCCCAACTTTCTCGTTCGGATCTAGCGAAGCAGAAGGCAACCCAGACGGCCAGGTCTTCGGGAGCCAGTTCGCCGTTGGGTTCTGCGTTTTCCTCAATCAACGCGAGTGCTTTGTTGAAGGCAACGTAGCTGCCCGAGTTCGACATCACACCGGCCAGAGCTCGACGAGCCCAATGGACGTGCCGTTTGTCTGCAACGGGATCACCGGACTCGATGACCTTGCCCAGTGCCTCGACACCTTCTTGTGCCTTGTTCTGTCCAATCAGCACTTCCGCAAGCAACCGGCGGTATAGCGTGTTGCTAGGGTCTTTCGACAACGCTGCGTTGTAACTCGCTTCGGCTTGAGGGTACTGGCCAAGGATCTGGTAGCTGCGTCCCGTGACAAGTGCCTGTTTGTCGGCTGGCACTTCGCTGGGGATTCGCTTAATGACCTTGGCGTACTCAGCCTGTTTGGCCTCCGCGGTTTTCGATTTATCAGAACCAGCGATACGGATCAGGTTGGTCCAGGCGTCGACCTCAGATGCATTTAAGGAGACGGCACTGTTCGCCGCCTGCACGGCTTTCTCGTTTTGTCCTGCAAGGACCAGAATTCGACTCTTCAAAATCCAGTCTTGAGGCGTTGCAGTCGACATGGCTGTCAAGTCATCCGCAAGACGAATGGCTCGGCCTTGATCAGCGGCAGACCATTGCGACTGAGTGGCGGCAAGTCCCTGCAGCTGTCGCCGAATGTCGTGTGCACCACGAGCAGATTGTGGCAGGCGTTCCATCCAGACTGCTACCTGAGCTTTGTCACCCAGTTGCTGATAGATTTGTGCGATCAAGCGAATGATGATCGGATCATTAGGTTTGCGTCTGTAGGCTTCTTGAAGAGTGGAGAGTGCACCGCGAAGGTCGCCGTCCACAATTTGTACCCGCGCCGCCATCTGCATCAACGGGATAAAGTTCGGTCGGTTTTGAGTTGCCCTCTCGACCAGTTGCCTCGCGCGACTGATCTGGCGTGGCTTCTCTTCTTCGGAGACTTTGCCCTTCTCGATGTTCCACAGGATCCGACCCGCTTCGACCATGCGGTACGAGTCGTCGTCTTTACCTGTGACCTTTTCGATGCGGTCAACGATTTCGTTCAATCGCGTTCCATCAGGCTGCGTCGAGGCGTCTTGGTAAAGCATCTGCAAGATGTCGAGACGACGTGGGTCCAACGACGATGCTTTTTCGAGCAACTCGAGTCCACCGGGCCGGTCACCTAAGAATGCGATTTGAAGCGTACCCAATTCAAACAGTAATGCAGCTTGCTGCTTATTCGGATACTTCGCCGCTGCTTGGGCGATTTGGCCGATCAGCTTTGGCGCGTTGTCCTTGTCATACTTTACAGCCAACTTGGCTTGCATTGGCAACATGGCGACGTCGTACTTCTGGCGATCGACGCTTTGCCGCATCTCGTTGAAGAACTTGAAGGCCTGCTCTTTGTTCTCCGCATAGTTCAGTTTTAGTGCATGGAATGGGAACGATGTTGGGTCTTCCTTTAGCATGCGGTTGATCAGCGTCATAACCGCTTTTTGATCTTTAATCTTGCCAAAGTAGTCGATCGCGATTGCAATCCGCTGCTGAAGTGGAATGCTCTCGTCTCGGTAGACGTCCTGCACTTGCTTCCGCAGAGACAATAATTCGGCTTCCGTCAGTTCGCGGTTGGAATCTTGGATTCCCGTCGCCACCCGAAGTTGCACGATCATGGACTTGATGTTGCCCGTGACTTCTCCGTCGTTGGACTCAATCTGGCGAACAAGGTTTTCAGCGTAGTCCAACGCTTCCTTGTTTCGCTTCATGTTCATCAGCGTGCGGATGTAACTCTCATGCGCTTGTACGCTGCCCGGCCGTACCGCCAACATTCCACGGATGGATTCCAGTTGCAGGTCGAATTGACGAGTCTGCGCGTATCCCATGTTGAGGTACACGTCGATGTCATAACGCAATTGGCCGGTAACCATTTCGCGAATCGCCGCGAGTTGCTTGGTCGCGCGGTGTACATCGCCGTCCCGCTGCATCAAGATTCGAGATTTCAAGTACTCAATACGTGGCTCGTCGACACGAGCCTGCCGCATTGGGCGGAACATGTTTTCGACGGCAGTGAACTGCTTGCGAGCCAGCTCCTCAAGCCGTTGCGATTCACTTGAATTGCCTTCTTGAGCTGCTTTCGTTGCGGCCGCACCTTGGCTGACTGCGTCGTCGAGTACAAGGCGTGCTTTCTTCCACAACAATTCAGGATCTTTTGGAACGGCGGCGATTGCCTCATCCAAAACCTGGGTAGCACCGGCAGTGTCGTTCTGTGCCAGGTGTATCTTCACAAGCAAGTTGTACAACGCAGACTTTTGATGCATCAAATCTGCTTGGTTCATACCATTGCGAATGAATTCCTTGGCCGTGTCATGCTCGCCCAATTCCATGTACATCTGAGCCATGGCTGCGATGCACGAGAGATTGTCGCCGTCGCGTTGGTATGCTTCATTGACGTCGGACTTCCACAGCTCCTTTCCTTCGTCGCCTTTGACCAGATAACGAATCATTCCTGAACGATTGAGGAATGCCTTGGCCTGAATCTCATTGTCTGGGTTAGCTTGACACACCTTGACCATCTGGTTGACCGTTTTGAGGGCCATTGTGTTGTCCAGACGTTTGCTAAGCATCAGCTGAGCAAGTGAACGGTAGGCATCAACCTGATCTTTGTCGGTGGCCGCTTCTTCATCAAATTCGTTGGAGCGAGCATCAAGGCCAAGCATCTCAGAGAGTTGAGCGATGGCCTTTTCCTCTTCCGTCGGCGATCCAATGCGACGCAGGCATTCGATGCGACGCAGCTTGTCGTCAATTGTGAAGGTAAATGCCTCTCGATCCGTCGGTGGTGTCTTGGCATCGATTTTTGCCTGACTTTCGACTTGGTCGAGTAGGTCGATAGCATCACTCCAGCGTCCAATCTTGAACCAGAAGTCAGCCGACTCGCGTTTCAGTTCTTCGTCGAACGCAGCGATACGTCCAGCGTTTTCGATCAGCGAGACCGTCGTCTGAATTTCACGGCGGTCGGGCTCTTTTCGTGCTGCCCAAGCGTCAAAGAGGTTCTTCTTCGCGTCCAACGCCGCTTGCTTGGCGATATCGGGACTCTCGGGGAAGTGCATGAGATACCGTGCCAGCAGTCGAACTGACTCGCTCAAGTTCCCTTCTTCGCGAGCCGCCGTAGCTCGCTCAATCAACCCATTCGCGTTCTTCTTGACTTGCATTCCGTGAATGAAATGCACACTGACACCGAATATCAGCAGGCCTACTAAGAGGTAGGCAATAAGTTTGACATTTAGTCGTCTTCTCATCTTTGCGATCCAGACTCACACGGAAGTTGATTCGAGCGATCAGTGACAGCGAGGACACCTGCACATCGACATGTCTAATCGACGATCGCAAAGCCAGCGAAAGCTGTACCAGCGTTGCTAAACCGTCGACGGATTTCTTGGTCTCGACGTCTATCTGCAGCTTGCGAACCGGAACCGCTACAGGCAACCATCAAGGAACTGATTGTTCCACGAATGTCGAACAATCACGCAGGTTATTCAGCTTGTGCCTACTGTTAAATCCTACTGGTGCCCGGGGTTGTGTCAACGAACCGCGCTTTCCGCGGAGTGATCCGCCAAGCCCATAATTTCCGTTGTCAAAACGCACCCAGCCGTGGTAATTCAGCAACAGCACTCGCCCGCCGTCAAACCTGCGCAAGCAATGCAATGGTGTCTCTTCGCTGCTTCCATTCGTTCCGCAGAAAAGGTTCTTGAGGAAAAACCTTCACAAAATCCAATCGCGATCAAAGTTCGTGGTGGAGTTTGCCGATTATCCGGATTGTGAGGCTCCACGAGTGGTTTTCCGCCCGTGCGCCTCCGCATTTGCCTATCCCCCTGGGCGCCGATCAAACTGGCGAGATCAAATGGCCAAAACCACTCCGCATCTGCTGAAATTACCGTCGCTGCCCCGGTTCGCCGAGGAAGCGTCACGAACAGACGTTGGCGAGCCTGCCATCCGACACGCAGCTGCCAAGAGCTCGTGGAAGCGAGGTCTTCTGACGCTCGCTTGCTGCAGTCTCGTCGCGATTTCGACCGGCTGCACCACGCTGACAACCACCAGCACGTTGGCTCTGGATGATTACGAGATCCCGAAAGGGCAGTTCACTGGACTGGGTGCTCCAGTCGTGGACGCCAACGGTGTGCCTCAGATTGGTCGCGAGCGTCCGCCTGCCGAGTTGTCGAAGGTGTCGCTTCCTGACTACATCATCGAGCCACCGGATATCCTGCTGATTCAAGAGTTGACCGCAGTGCCACAGGTGCCGCGCGAGATCAATGCTCAGGACACGCTCCAGATCGTTGTACTGGGTGCTCCGCCCGACCAGCCAATCGCGGGCCTGTATCAAGTTGAAGGCGACGGGTTCGTCAAC
>CAYQMZ010000462.1:0-6509 GCA_964418725.1 uncultured Pirellulaceae bacterium | reverse complement strand
AATTCGGGCCGCCTATCGGCTGTCCCGTTTCCAATGCCGCCACCATTTGCTGAACGGGATTCTGATGCGGTGACTCCAAGACATCAACAGGAATCGCTTCTCCGGCAGGATGGCTTGCTGTCTGCAAGCGAACGGTTTCCTCAAAGTCAAAGCAGCTCACCGTACCCTCCGTCCCAACGATGACGAATCCACACTTTGGCTGCGGTTGATGCGTCCAAGGATCCGTATAGGTACCCCAACGCGTTTCGAATTTGCTAAGTCCTTCACGGTACCTAGCAACGGTGATCGAATGTTCGTCGACCTCCAGTCCTTCGGGGCGGTCGGCCATTGCAACGACCTCGGTAGGAATTCGACCGCCGTTGAACCACGTTGCGAGTGTTGTTCCGTAAGCCAGGTAATCCAGCAACGATCCACCGCCATGCTGTTTGGAATAGAACCAACTGTCAGGCTTCTCGGCATTCACCTGCTCGCGGGTGCGTTCCTCTTTGCCGGCGGTGTGCCAGAGCGGACCTCGATTGCCATCGTAATAATGGACTTCCAACACGTCACCGATTCGGCCTTCCTGGATCAAACGATGGCCAGTGATGTTGACCGGGTACCATGTCATCGGCCAGTTAATCGACAGCAGACCACCGCCCGCATTGACGGCTGCAATCATCTCATCAGCTTCGGCCAGGGAAGCGGCAAACGGCTTCTCGACAATCAGATGAACGCCATGCGGAGCGATTCGTTTCGTCCACAAACCATGCTCAGCTGCGGACGGACACAGTAGCACGATGTCTGGCTTCGTTGCCTCAATGCACTGCGCATAGTCAGTAAATACCTGGGCATCGTCGATTCCAAACTTGCTTTGAGCCGCCTGCATGCGAGCGGGCTGCTCGTCACAGATACCAACGATGTCTACCTGCGGATGGTCAAAAGCCATCTGCAGATTGTCACCCATGTGGAAATGATCAAAGTTTATCCCAGCCAATTTCCAACGCTTCATGCCAACTCCCCCAGTGTATTGCCGTGGCGCGCAAACGCTCCAACAGAACGGCAAGCCAGAATATCACGACGCGATCGGGCTAACGCAAGATGCGGTTGAACAATCGCTGGGCAGTAAAAGGAGTTTCTGGTCGAATCGGCTTCGCGATCTGCGGCTGCGAATCGTATGGGTCGGCTTTTTTCCCTGGGCCAATTCCACCGAGCTGCATACCTCGCATGTCTTTCGGATTGGCAAGGTCAAGATACTGATGCCCATCCAGGCGAGGCATCGACCACAACGAGTCTGGATCACTGATGGGTTCGTTGATCGTGTAGTTGTCGACTTCGAAGTCAAAAGCAAGCCCGGCCGGCGGCAACTTCACCTTCATCGTCCTCGGCAAGATCACGCCCGTCTGGTTGTCGTAAGTGAATCGACTTGCATCAGCGACGGCCAACAGCAGTGGCGGCTCCACGTTCGTATCGTACACCGCCTGCTGCAATATCGTGGCCTTTTCTTGGTCCACCTGAAACACCCGCGTCAAGTTACCGCGAGGCGTGGGAATAACGGTACGGATCTCCAAGACGCCGGCTACCTGCGAACTGGATTCGTACGGTTCTTCGTGCGTAACGGTGTTTGGATCGATCGACACCAAGCCCATCGCGTCAACAATAAAGCTTGGTGGTACCGGCAGGATCTCGCGTGCCGCACTTCGATAGAAGTCCGCGTGTCGCCCCCAAAGTACCATCGGCGGTTTCCACTGTTTCACCCACATCCAGTATTCGCGGTCATTGCTGCCCAGATCTAGCTGACGGCTACCGAAAATTTCGCCCCCTAACCGGAAACGCCCCGGGCTCTCACTAGGCGTGGGAGAGCGTTCAAAATCAAGCGTACCGTTCAGGCTGAGAGGTTCGCCTGGTACCGAAAGCTGCACGCTGGTGCTATGCAACTGCTGAACTCGACTGCTGTTGGCGTTAATCGCGTAGACAACTTGCTCCATCGTAGGAGGCGCCGTAAACGCGACCGGCAAAGGCGCAGTTCCACCCATGCGACTGATCGAGCAACCGCCCGCCGACGCAATCAGTATCACGGCGGCAATCGTCGTCAGCGTGGTGCTATGGCACTTCATTATTTTCCAACGTCTACAAGTAATTCGGACACCAACGCTTGCAATTCAGTGGCTCGTTCGGCGGTCACGTCCACAACGGGCACTTCGTATTCGGTTTCATTTCGAGAGCAGTACACCGTCAGCATTTCCACCCCGTCATCGTTCGTTTGGGACTCCTCAAGCCGAAAGATCCGCCGCCGCACCATCAATAGCGCCAACACATACCGTAGATCGGCTTGGTCGTCTTTTTCTTCCGTCTCGGTGAAGTAGTGCAGCATCACATCGTGCGGAGCCCAGTGCAGCTTTTTAGACTTTGGGTCGGGCACTTCCGCCTTCCACCAACCCAGACAATCTTCGGGTGGTCCCTTCCAAGCCTTTGCAGAGACGTCTCGCCGCACGGTCTCGCCGCCGTCGCGCAGCAAGTAGGAGTAGAAAATATCTCCTGCCTTGAGTTCGCGATCCGTTTCGGCACACACGCGGGTGAATTTTTGGACGTCGAAATCAAGCAACGCGGTGGCTCCAGGCGTTGGACGGCAATGTGGTCGTAGGGAACTACCGAGGCGTAGGCTTCCAGCCAGCAAAATCTGCGTCCGACTATGCTGGTCAAGCTCAGCAGCCTTTAATCATTTCCGGACGAGTTCCACAAGTTGGCGCGGATAGTAGGAAATCACGTGAAATCACGGTAGGCCGACCATTGCCTCTAATGCACCCATGAATTCGCCACTTTCGGCACCTTGACACTTTCGGGTCCGTGCCTCACCCTGCTAGCCATGACCGCAGACTCAAAAACGCATCATTTAGCCCAGCAGTTTCTCGATGGCAGCATCGACGAACAGCAATTCCTGCGCGACGTGGCCAAACAAACGCTGGCGGCAACGGAGGCTGCAGCAGTCGACTTAGATCGCGCCCGGCGCGTCGGCTATCCGGAAGTCATCTTTGCGGAAGGCAAAACGGCCGACGCATTGGTGGCGATCATTCGACGGCTACAGGAAGCCAAGCAATCAGTGCTGGCAACCCGGGTCTCCGAAAGCCAGGCTCAGTACGTGCTGGGTGAAGTTGACGGTCTGCAGTACGACGCGATGGCTCGCACACTTCGGTCCGCCGAAACCGATCAACAAAAATCAGGCCATGTTGCCGTGATCTCAGCCGGCACCAGCGACCTTCCCGTTGCCGCGGAGGTAGCATCAACGCTGCGATGGATGGGCTGTCAGGTCACATTAGTTCAAGATGTGGGCGTGGCTGGTCCTCACCGATTACCTGCTCATTTGGATCAACTGCAAGACGCCGATTGCGTGGTTGTGGTTGCAGGAATGGAAGGCGCGTTGCCTAGCGTTGTCGCGGGCTATCTGTCTGTGCCAATTATCGCCGTACCTACGAGCGTCGGCTACGGAGCAAACCTGGGTGGTGTGGCGGCTTTATTGAGTATGCTCAATAGCTGCGCGGCCAACGTTGCGGTCGTTAACATTGACGCCGGTTTCAAAGGCGGTTACCTAGCGGGCATGATTGCTCAAGGTGCTCATCGGTCCTAAGCCATGCAGCTCTATCATTCGCTTGATGAACTTCCAGCCGATTTTTCTGCTGGATCACTGACCATCGGAAACTTCGACGGCGTCCATCGTGGCCACGCGCACTTGCTGGCGCGACTTCGTGAGCGTGCTGCCGAATCGAACGGACCGTCCGTTGTGTTTACATTCGAACCGCATCCGGTCCGCTTGCTACGCCCCAGTCAAGCTCCCGCGCCGCTAACATGGGTCAGCCGCAAAGCAGAACTGCTAGCGCGACTGGATATTGATGTGGTCGTGGCGTACCCAACCTCGCGTGAGTTCTTAGCTCTCTCCGCCAATGAATACTTCGATCAGATCATCTGCCAGAAATTGAAGACGCGTGCGGTCGTGGAAGGCCCGAACTTTTTCTTCGGCCGAAATCGCGAAGGAAACGTGGATCTGCTTAGGCAGCTTTGCGAGCGCGAGTCGATCACGGTGGAAGTGGTTGATCCGGTGCGTTCAGGCGAAGAGTTCGTTTCCAGCAGCCGTGTGCGAACCGCGATAGCGAATGGTGATGTGGATGCAGCTAACGCGATGCTGACGCAACCGTATCGAATCCGAGGCATGGTGACGCATGGCGCGGGTCGCGGCGGATCGATCGGCTTCCCAACGGCCAACGTATCAGCGGTGGATACGCTGCTGCCCGGACTTGGTGTCTATGCCGGACTTGCGTACGTCGACACCCCCTCCGCAGACGAGCGTATTGGCTTCAAGGCCGCGATCAACATTGGTCCCAACCCAACATTCGGCGAAGACCAATTGAAGGTAGAAGTCCATTTGCTCGACTACTCCGGTGATCTATATGGACAACCGCTGGAGGTTGACTTCGTTCGCCGCTTGCGGGACATTCAAAAGTTCGCGAGCAAGCAGGAGCTAGTTGAGCAACTAGCACTTGATATTGAAGCCACTCGAGGAACCTAGGCTCGTTGATCAGATCTGGGACTTATGCAGGCTGTCATCGCGAACTGCAGCGTCCCGATCTGAACGCATTTCCGAGCCAACGGCTAAAATCCTAAGCCACTTATTGGGTCCTCAATTCCGTCGTAACAACCTTCACCAACTGACCTTCTAACATAGACGGATCTACTTATGGCACTGCAATGGAACGCACTCTGCGATGTTCTTCGCCAAGGCAATCGGTTCTTACTCACCAGTCATGTACGTCCTGATTGTGACGCTTTGGGAAGTGAACTTGGACTCGCCGGACTTCTCGAGGCGATGGGCAAGCAGGTGACGATTCTGAACGCCGACTCGACGCCCGCGAACATTCAGTTCATTGACCCCAATCGAAAGATCCAACACCTGGGTACAGACTGCACGCTTGACTCGATTCCCGAGCACGATGTGTTCGTGGTGCTGGACACGAGTGCTTGGGTTCAGCTTGGCGACATGGCAGACGCCTTGCGAAACTCTTCCGCCCAAAAAATCGTCATCGATCATCACGTAAGCTCCGACGACTTAGGTGCGACGGAGTTTAAAGACACGGAGTGCGAAGCCACTGGCCGATTGATTACAGATCTCGCATCGCATCTGGATGTGGCTCTGACGCCAGAGATTTCTATGCCATTGTTCGCAGCACTCATCACCGACACGGGATGGCTAAGATTCCCATCGGTCACGGCCAGTTCCTACGAGTGCGCCGCCAAGTTGATCGATGGTGGAGCCAGCCCGTCATGGGTCTATGGTCAGCTGTATGAGCAGGACACCATCGCGCGGCATCTACTTCGCTCAAAAATTAGTGGCCGCATGAAAGAGCTATACGACGGAAAGCTCATCCATATGTACTGCCTCAACCAAGACTTTGAAGAAACCAACGCGCAGCGTACGGACACGGAAGACTGCGTGAACCAAGGTCTACGCGTGAAAGGCACCGAGGTGTCGTTCATCTTGGTCGAACAGCCGGACGGCAGATTCAAAGCCAGCTTTCGCAGCCGCGGCCCCGTGGACGTGAGTAAAATCGCTGAGCAATTTGGCGGTGGAGGACACAAGGCAGCCGCCGGGGCTTTGATCGGCTCGCCATTGAAAGAGACACAAGACGCAATCATCCAAGCCATTGCTGCCCAACTATAGCCGCGGTCCTGCGGACAGCGACCTAGCCGAACGCATTTAACTTCGCTACGGAGACATTTTACGACCAACCATGAGCGAGCTTCGTCGAACATCGGACGGTGACCATTCGGACTCCGACGCGGATCGCTTTAAAGGGGTCTCACTGGCTGCGCGAAAAATTGGCCTCATTCGCCGCATGCCTGGCTACAACAAATCGAAACATCGCGTGCCGGACAACGTCAACGACCGAGCCCAAAGCTTCATAGGTGCGCTGGCGAGTGGCACAATCCAAGATGATCTGGATCGCGTTTTTCAGCTTCTGCGAAACGCTTTTCGCTTCAAACGCACGGAACTGCAAACGCATGAAACGGACGATGGGGCGGGCTGCATCCAAACGCCATTCTTTCGTTACACAAGCTGCGTGTACCAAAACCCGACGAATGCGTCAGAAGTCGTCTGGCAGCAAGATATCTCGGACGTGGCGGATCCTTCTAAGCTGCTGACCGACGAATTCGAAGCCGTCTTTGGCCAAGCCTTTGATACGGTCGAGTTCCTTCCGACATCTCCGATCGTCCTTGAATCACTGATCGACACGATCGAGGACATTGACGACGAACGGGTCCGCTTAGAGTACGACCGGCAGCTGACCTACTGTGAAGTCTTTATCGAGGGAACGATTGCCAAACTTCAAGTTACACCGGCGGCACTACGCATGGTGTACCCGGAACCGGCAAATCCAAGCCTCTTAGTGGCGACCTTTTTCGAATTCCAAGACGCGCTTCTGCTGTTCCAGGAATGAGTTCGCGCTGAACTCAGTGCCTACTTCGTGGCGTAACGTGAAGAC
>CAYQMZ010000461.1:4635-6512 GCA_964418725.1 uncultured Pirellulaceae bacterium | reverse complement strand
CAACTCGTTCAAGTCCACCGATTGTCTCAATGCGAACGACGTACCGAGCGGCTGAATCGGCGGCCGCGACCAAAGCCTGCTGCTCCAGTTGCTCGACGTTGTCCGCGGCTACTTGGGATGAGAATCCTGGCACTGGCAACGTAGCTGCGATGGCCAATAGAGCGGATTTCAACACGGTAGCGGCAATGCCTATCGCAACCCGTTTAGACAGAAAAGCGTTCTCGGTCCCGGCTAAAGTCGGTGCCTGCAACCGTTTTGCATTGCACTTGGGATGGTCCGTATGGATTGGGCCGGCGTTGCTGACGCGTGGAGTTCGAATCTGATTCATTGTCACTTTGGCTCAAACTCGATTTCGATCAATTCGTTGTCTCGCATGACGTTGAGACGCACGGTATCAACGACGTCGATTTCTCGAAGGTATTCGTGGACGCTGGATTGAGAGGAAACCGTCTTGCCATTCACCAGCACAATGAGGTCGTCGGATTGGATGGCGGTCTTGGAGGCGCGAGAATTGGGCAGGATGAGATCGACGAAAGGCGGCGTGTTCCGCAAGATGTTCGGAATTAAGACGATTCCAAGCTCGTCCAACGTGACGTACTCGTCTGGCAAAATCTTATCTTCCTGCTGGTCGATTTCTTTGCCGGCTAGTATCGCCTGAATACTGTTCTTGAGTTCCGCAATGGGGACGGCGTAGTTAAGCCATATATTCGTTTGTGAATCTCTTAGTTCTTTGCCCAAGACGGCGGCAATCTGACCTTGAGAGTTGGTCAGCACTCCACCGGCCGCGCCGGCATTGTTTGTCATAGCGTCAAGAACATAGACGTCGCCACGATAGGGAGTTTCGAAGCTGCCCCGCCGTGCGGCCAACTTGGTGATTCCGGAGACCACGCCGTGAAGCACGCTGGTTGGTTCGTCTCCGGTTGCGACACCATAGAGATTGCTAAACGCAAGGACACGGCTCCCTGGCTGCAGTCGGACGGAGTCCTTCAATGCAAAGTGTGGTAGATCATTCGCTTCGATCTTTAAGACGGCAATTTCCAGTCGCGGATCAGCCCCGACGATTTCCGAGGTGAACTTCCGTCCGTCGTTTAGAATCACAGCCGCATCGCCGCTGTCGAGAACATAGCTCCATGCTGTTACAACGAAACCGTCGGCGGAAATAAGGAATCCACTTTGATAAGACTCAAGCCCTCGCAGTCCACCGGAACCAAAGATCTTTACCATCTTGGGTTGGACATCGACGATCGTGTCGGCATAGGACAGGCTACGTTGTCCGCATGCGTAGCTCGACGCGAGCACAAGGTAAAAGATTGCAACAATGAACGCCGCTGGTCTCATTGGGAATCCTCAGCTAGAACGTCCTGCTTCACTTCGGTGGCCTCCGCGACGATTCCGAAAGCTAAGTCGTCAACCTTCAACGTTGATGTTCTTTCAGCGAATCGCGTCATGATTCGTTGCGGTAGTTGCTTCCCGTTTGTCTCTTGATAGTCCTCGAAATACACCTCGCATGGATCAACGTCGATGTCGGGGAACATTTCCAGTGCCAGCAAACGGCCATCGTCAGGATGGAAGTAAAATCGCGTTTCAACAACATCGTACGTGCCGACAAGGACGTGTGCTAAGCCATCGAAGTCGGATGCGTAGGGTAGAGGAGCGGTGCCGAGGTAGTAAATGTTGCCAAATTTGTTCGGCCCATTCACTAGAAGTCGTCGCCATTGGTGGAGAGCCAGCAAGAGCCCGCCGCTCTTCCGCGGTGCAAGTTGCGTTTGCAATTCTAAATCAAAATCTACTTCTGCGACGACGCGATTTACGCGGCCTCCGGCGATGCGATCACCGACAAGCAGTTCAAGCGGAGCATCATCGAGTTGGCCTTGAAT
>CAYQMZ010000461.1:0-4625 GCA_964418725.1 uncultured Pirellulaceae bacterium | reverse complement strand
ATACTCAAATGACCCGGTGAATTCACTGAATCGTTTCCAAATTTGGTCCTGCTCTTGGCGATTGAAGTGGAAGTTGGAATAGCCGCGTCTCTTTTGGAATAGCTTGGCGATACGCGAGTCGAGCTTTCCTTTTTTCGTCGTCGACTTATCCTTTTTCTCGTCCGGTTGCGGTTTGTCATCGTCTTGGTGGTCGTCTTTGTCCCCTTCGGCGGGGATTGGCTTGGGTTTGTCATTCGGTTCCTCTTCGCCGCCCGGACGAGGAGGTGCGATGCCGCCCAATTCCATTTTGGCCAACAGTTCCTCACCCGCATGAACGCCGTCTAGGCGAACGAACGTATCGATTTGCTCGCCTTGCCGATCGAATGAAAGTGGAACACGCCAACCCTTGGGAAATATCCCTAGTGTGTTCTTAAAGCCATTTGTGCTGGTGATAGCTCGTCCGCCAAAAGCGAGGATTCGGTCGCCATAGCGAAGACCCCGGCGGTAAGCATCAGAAGAAGACAGGATGTTGGTTACAACAACGTTACCCACTTCATCCGTCGAAACGGTTGCCCCAAGCGTCGCATGGTCGACAACGCGTCCGCTGCGCAAGTACCCCATGAAGTTCTTGATTTGATTGATTGAAATGGCATAGCCAACGCCTACGTTCACACGACCTCGTTTTTCGAACGAACCGCGGCCATTGATGCCGATGAGTTGTCCCTTCGCGTTCCACAGTGGCCCGCCTGAATTGCCCGGGTTGATGGAAGCATCGGTTTGAATGCAATCAGCGTATTCCAGCAACGTACCAGACGGATATTGGTAACGGTGAACACCAGAAACGATTCCATAGGTGATCGTTGGGTTGAAGTCTGTGGCCAGCAAGAATGGGTTGCCGGACACAATGCACCAATCGCCGGCTCTGACCTTGTCGCTGTCGCCGATTTCGGCCGCCGGGAAGTCGTCACGATCAATCAGCTTGATGAGAGCAACGTCACCGGTCGGATCGACGCCAACAATCACTGCGTCATAGAAGTGGCCGTCGTTCATTCCGCACTTGAGGTGTGTACCGACCGGTTTGGTAACGTGGAAATTGGTAAGCGCGTAACCATCGGGAGTGATCACAACGGCTGAGCCACCACCGGCGGAATCACCAGGGCCAAAAACGGCGATAGTGCTTTTGGAGATCTTCTCGATGACTTGAATGCGGTTTGCTTCTGCCTCCAGGACTTCGGCTGGAACCTCGGCACTTGTGGCCGAATCTGCCGTTAACAGCAGTCCGATGAGCAGGCAGAGCGGGCTAAGCACGCGTTTGCTGATTTGATTTTTCATTTGATCAGTCTCGCGTCGCCTAGGTGCAATTGGTCACCAATGTCCGCGTTGGCCCCGTAATCAACGAGTAACCGAAGGCGTCGAGCGCCCGATACGTCAACGTCGATCGATAGAGGTTCTTCGGAATGATCGATGGATTGGCTGAAGATCTCTTCATCGTCGGCAAAGAGCTTTAGTTCAACGTTCGCCTGTGATGTCGTGCCAAACGCAAAGCCAGCAGTGGACATGAAGCGTTGGTAGCGGCCGGCCAGTCGATAGACGAGTTCCGTCCGGCTATGTGCTGCGATCCCTCTCTCGAATTCAACCCAGCCGCTTGCACTAGCTTTGGATGAGATGCGAAGCGGTCGTCCGAGTTTGTCATGATCGAATTGGGGAGCGTACAGCGACTCCAGCGTGTCCGAGAGGACCGATCCAAAATAGGGCGTGACGGTTGCGGTCGTTGGTTCGATGTCCGTCAGATAGACGGCTCCAAGTTGAGGGAAAGTGATCGACACCAGGTCTTTCAGCGGCAGACTAGCGGACACGCCAGCGACCGTCTTTACCAACAGTTGCTCGTTCCGAAGCTGAGCTTCACGTAACAGCCATTGCCCTCCACCTGCCGAAGTGAGCTTTAACCTGGCAGCGGGTAACTCTGCAGCTTGTTTCGCCAGAATGATTCCAGCAACCTTGGCCAATGGAACTGGGATCGTGTTGCCCGAGTATTCGAACTGGACCGTCGTTTCACTAACACCTGTCACTACGCCTTTCAAATAGTCCAAGCTCTGGCGGCGAATGACTAAGAGATCTTCCGAGCCAGCTTTCGCTTGGATTTCGTCCCATTGCTGGACATCCGTCTCATTCGGGTTTAACCAGCGAATGGCACTCAGCGCCTTTGCACTCGCTTTCCATTCGCTGCCAAGTCCGTTTTTGACCTGGACTTCACCGTTCGTCATCCGAACCGATTGAAAGGGAGTGAGGGAACCGTCGGCCCACTGCGCGTAAGATTGCCGATTGTTGGTCTCGTTGGCTTCCTTGGATTGGATGGACGTCAGGTTCGAGCGGCTGAACTGACGCTGCTTACCGCTTGCGTCACTTATCGAGATTCCATCTTGAGTGAGGGATTCAATCTGCCCTGAAACTACTTCTCCGTTCGGTAACGAAACGTCGACAGTTATGGAGCAAAGCAGTGCGGCGAAGGTGAGCACGGCAATCATCGGGAATGCGTCCTGTTCGTTCGGTAAGTGGCATCCAAGCCATAAGGATGTCTTCGGTGCCGCGATTCGCAAGACTAGCCGCGTGCTTTGGCCATTTGTGCTGCGTCGCACCTTTGGAGGAGCGGTTGCAATTACGGTGCAGAATCCTCGCGGGCTATTTTACGGAAGTACTCGACGATGACATCCCGATAGTGCGAAGGAAAATCTTCACCTAGCTGTTGAAGGGCCTGTTGACGCTCTTTGGGAGGCAGGTCGCCCCAGCCGCCTTTGGCCGCGATCTCCTTGGCGTCGACATTTCCAGGTCCGCGAACGCCGCCCGGAGCAGAATCTTGCATCGGATTGGACGGGTTTGAGGAATCGCCAGCTTGCCCACTGGCGCTTGCCGCCTGTTGAGCTTGTTGCTGTTTTTTCTCAAGGTCCTCGATCATCTTGTCGAGCTTCGCGATCACATCATCCTCTTCCTTGCGAACTCGAGCACCAGCACGACCATGGCCCAGTCGTACCTTGATGTTGTCCATGAGGCGTGAGACTTCGTCTAGGGAGTCAGCGTCCAGGGGTTCCAGGTCAGCGTGGATCAGTTTGGCGACCGTTGCGAAACGACGAGGAAGGTTTTTTTCCTGCTCAAGCAAACGTTCAAGAACAGGAAGGCACTCCTCTTTCTTGAGCAGGCGATGATAGGCCACGCTCTGGTAGAACAGTAATGCTGCCGGATCAATGACTGCTTCGGTCTTGACTTCTTCGAGGCGATCTAGCGTTTCGTTATAGAGTTGGTTTTGTGCTAACCAGCGGGCGTAGATCAGACGGAGGTTAGCGCGAACGAAATCAGGTGTTTCCGACGAATCTAGGAACTCAAATGGCGGCAATATAGGGCTGGACTTCAGAGATCGAGAGAACTCCACCAGGTCGCGATAGTTGTCATTAACTAGTGCGAAGCTGTCGCCGAGCAGCGATAACCGATGTTTGACGTCAATCGGTGACTTCCAAAGGTCTCGGATTTCCCCGGCTCGTTCCTCTGTCGCATTGCTTTCGGAGAGCCACTCGCTGACTTGCGTTTGAACTTCTTCATGCGTTGGTGTCGACCATGTAGATCGCGTCAGGTCATCGTTTCCACTTGCAACATGGCCAAACGCAATGAGCAGGCCTGCGAGCAGGATCTGGAGTGCGTTTGACGATCGGTAACGCATCATTGATTCTTCCCCAAAACTATGTCGCTGGTGATTTTGTGAATTCGCTTCTGACGCTCTGAAAGGTTGCGTAAGGAATCCAGTAAATCGTCATCGGTCGCCTGACCTACGGGGTCGTCAACGTCGACGAGAGCTTTTGAAAAGCGTTGCGTACGCGTATTGACCCGCATCTGCAGCGCCCTAATCATTTTTAGCTCGGCGATCTTGTTGACTAGAGGCTGATTGTTTGGATCGCCCTGTTGCGGCTGCCCCTGTTGTGGCTTTTGCTGCCGTCGTTCTTCGGCTTCTTTCTGAGCCTTCTGCAACGCGGCGATCATTTCTTCAAGGGCCGTAATGATGTCCGCTTCCACCGCCTGGGTGAAAGAACCGACTTTCTCCTCAGCAATGCGCCGAGACACGATCTGCATGTCATCTCGCATCTGTTGTGCAGCTTCCGGAAAAGCAACGGAGGAGCCTTCTTCTTTGAGCAGTGTGAGAGCCTTGTCGACCTCTAGGATTACTTTCCTTTGATCGAGGCTAAGCTTGCTGGCCTGTACCGTAAATTGTCGCAGTCGCTTTGCTGCCGGCGTCTTGCTTAGGCGAACGGTTGTGTCCTGGATCTTGAGTTCCATTTCCAGCATTTTGCGAAACCGACCTTCCAGCATCGCGAGTACTCGTTCGATTTCTTCCTCACGAAGCTGTCGAAGGATTTCTTCAAGTTCGGCTCGAGCCTGTTGAAGTAATCGTTTGGCTTCTTCTTGTTCCTCAACGGCCTCGTCTCGCTTGGCACGCTCAAGCTGTTCCTGAGCTTGCCGCATCCGATCTTCAGCAGCCGCAATACGCTTTCGACCAGGGAACTGTTGTTGGCTTTGCTGTTCCTGACTTTGCTGACCTTGGCTTTGCTGTCCTTGGCTTTGCTGTCCCTGACTTTGCTGTCCTTGGCTTTGCTGTCCTTGGC
>CAYQMZ010000460.1:0-6528 GCA_964418725.1 uncultured Pirellulaceae bacterium | reverse complement strand
CGACAGAATCAAGAAGTCGGCAAACTCGACCTTCCCATTACCGTCAGCGTCACCCGCAAGCTGTGGAGTGGTGTCTTCGGTCGTTCGAAGGATGTTCAACTCTGCACCGTCGAATGGATTCGAGCCAACGTAAACCAGTGCGTCTTGGAATTCGACGAATCGGAACGCATCGGGATCTTCCGTGAAGTCACCGCTGCCTTGATGCGTCTCAATCATGGTGGAGTTCGTGCCGTCAAAGGACCAGATCTCCCAACCATCTTCTTCGGTTTCAGCTAAGAGCAGCAATTCGTTTCCAAACACGCGTTTCGGCAATGCCTGTGAATCTGCCGGGCCGGGCGCAACATCCAACGCCACGCCTGTCCCATTCGTTGTTCCGTCGGTTTTAAACAACTCCCACCCAGACTCGCTACTGCGTCCGGAAAAGTACAACTCGTCTTGGAACGAAACGTAACTGGTTTCATTGTAGATCTCGTCTGTCGAGACCTTCCGCGTACCGACGGCAGTTCCGTCCGTGGTCCAAAGGTTGTAAATCGGTCGTTCTGTTTCGGGGTCGCGGCTATCTCCGGCGGCAAAGTAAACGCGTCCGTTGTGCTCCACGAAGTTCCGCGGCCGCGAGTCATTGGGGCCAGACATGATGTCGCGCAAGAGGACGGTACCCTCTTCCGTGCCATCCGAGCGAAACAGCTCAAAACCAACGTCCTGACGGAGGCCGGCGAAATACATCGTATCACCGCTGACAAAGACGCCTTCGGCAAAATCAATGGGCATGTCCACAACCTGCTCGGCAGTCCCGGCAGTGTGGTCGACCTTGAAGAGATGTGAGAAGTATCGATCGATGGTTGGATTTAGCGTTTCAGCCAGGAAATACAGGTCGCCGCCGAATTCGAAAAAGTCGGTGGGCCAAGAGTGACCTTCACCTGGGTCGGCATCAATCACCAGCGTCGTTCGCTCCGACGTTCCATCACTCCGCCACAGCTCGACACCGTTCTGGTTGTCACGTGCGTTGAAGTACAGATAACCTTCGTACTCATAAAACCCAGAGAAGTTACCGGGCGACGAGCTACGACCTGGACGTATGTCGGCTATCTGTCGAGTTCCGTCCTGGGTGCCGTCTGTCCGCCAGAGCTCGTCATTGTCCAAGCCATCCGATGCGGAAAAGAATATCTCTTCTTTGAAGATCGTTAGTTCCGACGGAATGCTACTGTCGCCGCCGCCATTAATATCGACGACTTGCGTGGTGCCACTCTCAGTCCCGTCGGACTTCCATAACTCTTCACCGTCGCCATCGTCGAATGCGGAGAAGTACAGCTCGCCTTGATACTCGACAAACCAACCTGGTAACGAGTTCGCGTCGTCACCGCCCTGGTGGATATCTTTGACCAACTGCGTTCCTTCGCGAGTTCCGTCAGTCTTCCAAAGCTCGTCGCCGCGTTCACCGTCGTCCGCGCTGAAGTACAGCTCGCCGTTGTACTCGAACATTTCGAACCCGATGGACGAGCCTTTCGTCCCGGGCCGAATATCGGCCACAACTTCCATCGCAACGGTCAACAATTGTCGACCTTCTAAGGATTCCAGCGAAGGAATTCGCTGCTTGCGGTAGGACCGCCGAATTGAGTTTCTCATAGTGATTCCTGCTGCGAACTGCCCCCGTTCGCGACCCTCTCAGGTAGCCGCCAATTGTAATCTGAATGGCCGATCATCCGCCAACGGTTGGTAAATGTGTCTCAATTCCTTGGTTGTGCACCAAACAGTTCGACACAACGTACATAGGCATATCGCGGGGGACGATCGGACCATCCAAGCCAGTTTGGAGCCACCGCAGGTTTTCCGGACCGATAGAACCGGACCAATGTCCCATTTGGGCTGGTGTTTCGATCGCTAGCAACCTAATTTGAAGGCCGATTAGCTTTCGTGGATAAGTCGATTTGTCCGAAGAAACGGGAAAAAGGGATCTATTCGCTTCGTAAACCCGCGGTTTTATTGACTATGCAAAGTGCAGTCCTAGGTTCACTGTACTTGCCAAGGAATTTAAATTAGCAGCCAACTGCGGAGCAGAGCACGAGGGTACCGTCATGAGTCGATTCAGCGTTGTTTTCTTGACCTTGTTGCTGTCTTGTTCACCAGCATTTGCCACGGATTGGGCCAAGAAGCTGTTTACCGAATTCGAGAAAGACTTCGGCACGGTGGCGCGGGCAGCCAAGGTGGACCACACGTTCGAGATGGTCAATCCTTTCAAGGAAACGATTCACATTGCGTCGGTCCGCGCGAGTTGCGGTTGTTCGACGCCGATGATCCTGAAGGACACGCTGAACACGTTCGAAAAGGGCGGCATCAAAGTCCGATACAACACGCGAACCTTCACGGGCAAGAAGGGTGCAACGATCACTGTTGTGATCGATCGACCTTATCCAGCCGAAGTTCAACTGAATGTTCGCGGCTACATTCGAAGTGACGTCGTCTTCAACCCGGGAGTCGTGACGTTCCCATCGATTGATCAAGGCGAAGTAAAAACGCAAAACGTATCGGTCAACTATGCGGGCAGATCCAATTGGCGGATCGTTGATGTGTTGAGCGGCAATACAAATTTCGAAGTCGAACTTAATGAGCGGCTGCGACAAGCGGGTCGCGTCGACTACGACCTACTCGTACGAGCCAAGGATTCGATGCCCTCAGGCTTCTTTAACGATCAACTGATCCTGGTCACCAACGACGCGAGAGCCACGCAGGTTCCTTTGCGAGTTGAAGGGCAGGTGATCCCTGGCCTCAAGGTGAGTCCGGCTTCGTTATCTTTGGGAATCGTCAAGCCCGGCGATCGTGTCGCCAAGACGCTGGTGGTCACCGGTAAGAAGCCATTCAAAATCACCAAGGTATCTTGCGAAGACGGTTGCTTCGAGTTTAAACCATCCGACGCGACCAAGAGAATGCACCTGGTGCCGTTGGTGTTTACCGCTCCTGAGCCTGGCAAGATCGCTCAGAACATAAAGATCGAAACCGACCTAGGCACAAACGCTGTGGCAGCCTGCATGGCAACAGCAACAGTGCAAAACTAGTTCGGCTCGGAACTCCCCCGCCGCCTTTCCGTTGAACCACTGTTCTGTAACTGGTGGTCCCTCTAGGCAGGATAACACGTAGCTCAGGCTGCCAGCCTGTCACAGCACCCCTTCGCCTAGGTCGCGCCGTCGCGTGCGCCGTGCGAATTGAAACGCAGAGCCGCGGAGGGCGCAGAGCTCTCGCGATCCATTGCGGCAAGGTCTGCTTCCTTAACGACTTCGTTTGCGTTGCTGTGCTGTTGCGACTGGATCGTGAACTCTCCGAACAGATTGCTGGCGTATATCGCCATTAACACTACCGTGGATCTGGGAGGTTCGTCATGGTCCATTGGTTTGTCAGACACAGTTCGGGAATCGAGGAAGGCCCGTTCTCGGAAGTGCAGATTAGACAAGGCATCGAATCGGGATCCATTACCGACGCTTGCGAAGTACGGCAGCAGCAAAGTGGTTGGTTTCCGGTTGCCCACGTGCGCGAAGTCTTTCGCCGTTTGTCCGTGGACGGCTTCTATTTGAAAGATCGCGGCGGCAAGGTCTTCGGTCCGTTCACCAAACAGCGAGTGCTAGAGTTCGAGCAGACAAACTGCCTGCCAGCCTGTTATTGGATTCGACAGGGAAAGCAGACGGAATGGACGGAAATCAAAACGACATTGGTGGCACCGCGGTCGACGAAGCAAGAGCAAGCCGCGAGCGAATTAGCAAGCACTCAATCAGCAGCTGAGCCTCCCGACCTCGACACCAAATCATCGCCTCCCGAGAAATACGACGGCCCGGCGCCACAATCTAGGCCGCCTACCCCAAGGCCCAACATTCCAGCGGCCCCGGTCATGAAGCTGCGCGGCAATGGGCTGCTTGGACGGCTGGGATTGGGCATTCATCGAATCGACGATATGGGCGACGCCCTCAGCAGCGAATAGACGTTTCTTCCGAGTTACGCGCGTGCAGTTTATCAATTCAGCAACTCGCCCCGTAACCTCCCGCGCGAGTATCGGCTTGAGGTATGATGGTTGAAATCGAATATTTCTGAGCTAACAAACCGTTCGAGATCCGAACGATCTGGGCCAACTGCATGCGTATTCTCTTTGTCGCCTCGATGTATCCGCATCCCGGCATGCCTTACTCAGGCACGTTCATTAGGAAGTGCGTGTTGGCAGCAAGTCAAATGGGACATCAAATGGTTGGCCTGGTGCCCAAGCCGTACTTCCCGATTCCGGCGGCGTTATACCCTCGCTTGAAAACGTATCGACAAATCCCGTCGTTCAGCGAAATCGATGGGTTCCCGGTGCACCGGCCCAATCAGTGGCAAGTGCCCATGATCGGTGTCGACTGGCAGCAACATCAAGGTTCTTTTCTGCAGATGAAGAGGATCAGTAAGCGACTGCATCAAGAACACCAATTTGATGCCATTCTGTCGTTCAATTTGCTCAGCGCCGGTGGATTGGCTTGGCGAATCGGCAAGATGCTAGATATCCCTTCGACCGGCTGGGCTTTCGGAACCGACGTTCGCGTATCGCACCAATCTGCAGCCGCACACTCATTGCGTGAAACGATCGAACAACTCGATCTTGTGTTCTATCAAAGCACAGAACTTCGCGACTGCGGAGCTAGTTACTTGCCGGAGCCGGGTGCACTCGATCTCGATCGACATGTTGTGCTGCCACACGGCATTCCCAAACTAGCTGTCGCCGATCCGGAAGCTAACGCCCGCATTCGCAAGGAACACAACATCCCGAAAGACGCGACCCTGGCTCTGTTCCTCAGTCGCATGGTCCGAGACAAAGGGATCTTTGAACTGGCAGAAGCGTTCCAAGCTGCGCGAAACGCCGGCGTCGACTTGTATTGCCTGGCTGTTGGTTGGTCACCTGGCTTTGACGATGGAGAGAAACTCCGACAGCAGTTAGAGGCCCAAAACTTGTCGGAGCGATTCAAACTGTTACCTGCGTGCAAACCGGACGAGGTTCCCGCCTATCACGCGGCGGCGGACATGTTCGTGTTCCCTAGCTATAACGAAGGCATGCCTAACGCATTGCTGGAAGCGATGCAGTTGGGCACGCCCGCCATTGCGTTTGATATTCCTCCGATCCTGGACATCCAAGCTCACGGTGAATGTTTACAATTGGTACCACAAAAGGACGCGAAAGCTCTGGGCGAAGCCTTAGTCACGTTGTCCAATGATTTGGAACTTCGACAACGTTTGGTCTCCGAAGGCCGTCGCGTGGTCGAGCAAGAGTTCGACGTGACCACGAACATGGAACGAGCCATGGATCTGATCTCGAAAGCTTGTTGAATTGCTGACGAAGCAACATGGAGCCCAACCGATGCGTGCCCATTTCTTGCGTTTTCTGATTTTCATCGTCAGCGTTAGCCAGCTTGCGTTTGCTGTTGAAACAGACGTGGCCATCTCGACGATCAAAACACCGTCCTCGACCGCCTCGCACGCCAAACAGCAGGAAGACCACAGGGAGCTTCGCCTTCCGTCGCCTCCGTTTCGCTACGCGTCAGCTCTTTCCAAACCGGTCAACGAAGTCGCCCAGCAGTTTGATATCCAACCTGCCTCCAATCCGATTACCGACCACGGAGCGACGCTTGGGCGAGTGCTCTTTTACGACCGAAAGCTATCGGCGAATGGCACGACAAGCTGTGCAAGCTGCCACAAGCAGGAATTCGCTTTTACCGACGATCGAAAACTGAGCGTTGGTTTCGCCGGAGATGCGGTCACCAGGAACTCAATGAACTTGGTCAACGTTCGCTTTTACCCAAACGGCCGGATGTTTTGGGACGAACGGGCTGAGTCACTTGAAGCTCAAGTGTTGATGCCGATCGAGAATGAAGTCGAAATGGGCCATCGATTGCCGGAGTTGATCGAGCAACTGCAAGCCGATCCGATTTACCCACCATTGTTTGCCGCAGCATTTGGCGACACAAAAGTTACGACGACGCGCATCTCCAAAGCGCTGGCTCAATTCGTCCGTTCGATCGTTTCCTTTCGCTCTAAGTACGATGCGGGACTAGCACAGGTGAAGGATCCTCGGGACCCATTCCCAAATTTCACCGACGAGGAGAACCTTGGCAAGCAGCAGTTTTTTGGCCGTGCCCTATGTTCGACTTGCCATCTTGAATCGCATCCCAGCGAACCGCAGCCAACGGTGGCGGTCGGCAGCTACGAGTTCTCTGGTGACGAAGCCATCGGCGAATTCGGCCAACCTTATTTGTTCTATGCGATGCGGGCGACGGTCAACGGTGTCGACATGGATGAAGATGTGGTCGACTCTGGAATTGGCGAAGTCACGAAGAAGAAGCCGGATGCAGGACGCTTCAAAGTGCCTTCGCTACGCAACATAGAAGTCACGGCTCCGTATATGCACGATGGTCGCTTCCATACGCTGGATCAAGTCATCGAACATTACAATTGGAGCGTAAAGCCGCATCCGAATTTGGATCCCCGACTTGCTGAGTTTGCAGCCAACGGCATGGCCTTGCC
>CAYQMZ010000459.1:0-6538 GCA_964418725.1 uncultured Pirellulaceae bacterium | reverse complement strand
TCCAACACGCGACCCAGACATCAGCAGTTGGGAACAAATCGTCGACTGGGCGGTGCAGCGTGACCTGAAAGTCCATGGACATTCGCTACTTTATCCGTCCGCCAATCTGCAACTAGATTGGTGGACCGAATTGCCCGACGAACTTGTCGAACCGTACGCCCGTGAATTCATTGAGCGAACCGTGTCGGCAAAGAAGGGAAAGATCTGGGTTTGGGATGTTGTGAACGAAGTCATTGCTGACAACGGCATCCCGATGGATTCGCAGGGACTAAGAACGGACGTCAGAGAGTATTCCGCCATCGGTCCTGACTATGTAGACAAAGCTTTTCGTTGGGCAGCGGCAAAAGATCCAGATGCGATTCTGATCATCAACGACTACGGTGTCGAGCCCGAGTCCGACAAGGCTGATCGACTGTTCGCCTTTGCTAACCAGCTTCGAAATCGCGGCGTCCCAATCCACGGCGTCGGATTTCAAATGCACTACTTTGATCCCGACGCTGAACCGGACTACGACAGTATTCGTCGCAACTTCCAGCGTTTCGCCGCGGCTGGCTTTCGCATCTTCATCACAGAAATGGACGTTGTAGCCTCACGTGGTGCAAGCGACGCCCAACTTCCTACCGCAGCCCAGCAGAACCGCCAACGACGCATTTACGAAGCGTTCACGCGTATCGCTGTCGAGCAACCTGCCGTGGAAGCATTGTTCCTCTGGGACTTTGTCGACCAGGAATCGTGGCTTCACCCCGCTCGCAGCAACAACGGCCCGATCCGTACTGGCGAGTACACGTTTCCCGCGATCTTTCGCTACCGGGGAGACGAAATCGTGGCCAAGCCAGCGTACTTTGGAATGAAAACAGCGCTGCGCAGATTCGCAAAATAGCACGTCGGCAAGACAGCCTGCTTCGCTAGCGAACGCCGACAGAGCGACGGCTAGCAGCACAGCGAATGCTGCCAAAGTAGAGTCTATTTCTTCGCCAAAATCGGTTTGATTGAACCTGAACGTTCGGCCGGTCGATACCCTAGACGAACCGATATGGGGGAACATTCCAGATGCCAAACACTACGCTAACGCACTCTTCCAATACAGGCCTGCCACAACAAGAGATGTCGGCACAGAGCCTTTACGAAAAATGCCAGGCACTTGCCGGAAATCTCTGGTGGTCATGGCATCCGGAAGTCGTCAATCTGTTCCGCGATTTGGATCCGATCCGCTGGCGTCAGCTAGATCATAACCCCATCGCGTTGCTGAAAGAGTTCTCTCCCGAGCGACTTGAGCAACGTGCAAACGAGATGGTGCTGTACAGCCGCATCCATCACGCGTACCGCCAGTTGCGTGAGTACTTGTCCACGCAGAAGACGTGGGCCAATACGAATGCTGGAGTCCTTGGGGCATACCCGGTGGCCTATTTCTCGGCTGAGTTCGGGATCCACGAATCAGTCCCGATTTACTCCGGCGGTTTGGGCGTCCTGTCCGGCGACCACATTAAAAGCGCCAGTGGACTGGGTGTTCCGTTGGTCGCCATCGGCCTGTTTTACAGTCAAGGCTACTTCAAGCAACGCCTCAACAGCGAAGGCTACCAGGAAGAAGAGTATCAGGACACCAAGGTAGAGAACCTTCCACTCGAGCCTGCTCGCGACACCGAAGGACGACCGATCACGGTGACCGTGCCAACACGCGTCGGCGACATCATGGCGAGAGTCTGGCAGATGGGCGTCGGTCGTGTCCGACTGTTCTTGCTGGATTGCTCTATCGACGATAACAGTCCCGAAGATCGCCAGCTCACCAATCGCTTGTACGGCGGCGACGAACGCCAACGCATTCGCCAAGAGCTAGTGCTGGGTGTCGGTGGTGTGAAAGCCTTAGAAGCATTGGGCATCAAGCCCAGCGTCTATCACCTGAACGAAGGCCACAGTGCATTTGCACCGCTAGAAGTCGTCCGCGAACGAATGCACTACGACGGCATGAACTTCGACGATGCACTTCGCGAAGTTGCCAAGCGAACAGTGTTTACGACGCACACTCCCGTGCCAGCCGGCCACGATCGTTTCGATGCAGAACTTGTTGAAGAACATCTTGGCCCACTGCGTGACCAGCTTGGAATCTCCTACGAGCAACTAATGGCGCTCGGCCGTGTGGAGCCACAGAATCACCAGGAATCGATCTGCATGACAGTTCTTGGCCTGAAGCTCTCACGCAAGGCCAACGCGGTCAGTTCATTGCATGGGCATGTCACTCGCAGCATGTGGGCTCACCTTTGGCCTTGGCGAACCGAAGAAGAGATTCCAATTGGACACATTACCAACGGAGTGCACGTCCCCAGCTGGTTAGCGGAGCCGATGCTGCGGCTGTATGATCGCAACTTCCAGCCCAACTGGATTAAGCGGATGGGCGAGCCGGACGCATGGCAAGCAATCTACGACGTTGATCCCGGAGAGCTATGGGAAACCCACAACGCGTTGAAGAACAGCCTGCTGTCGTTTGTCCGCCGTCGTATCAGTCGCCAATGTCGACGACGAGGCGAATCAGACGACGTCGTCGAAGCAGCACGCCAACTGCTCGATCCTGAAGTACTCACGATTGGCTTTGCACGTCGATTCGCAACCTACAAGCGTGCCACGTTGTTGATGTCCGATTTAGATCGCTTCGTCCAACTGCTGTCGAATAACGAGCGGCCGGTTCAGTTCATCTTCGCTGGAAAGGCTCATCCCAAAGACGAACCTGGCAAGCAGTTCATTCAGAACATCAGCAACCTGCGACACGATCCGCGCTTTGCTGGAAAGATCGTGTTCATCGAGGACTACGACATTAACGTATGCCGACACATGGTGCAGGGCGTAGACGTCTGGCTGAATAACCCGCGACGCCCCTTGGAAGCGTCTGGAACAAGTGGTCAGAAGGTAGTGCTCAACGGTGGGCTGAATCTGTCGATTCTCGACGGGTGGTGGGCGGAGGCCTACGACGGCACCAACGGATTCGCGATCGGAGATGGTCGAGAACACTCCAACACCGAGATCCACGACGGTCGAGACGCCGACGCGTTGTACGAAGTCGTCGAAAACAGTGTCGTTCCACTCTTCTATCAGCGTGATGTGGATGGACTGCCCCGTGAGTGGATCAAGATGATGATGAGCTCCATTGGCTCATTGGCTTGGCGATTTAGTGCTCACCGCATGGTGATGGACTACACACGAGCCACCTACGTCCCAGCAGCGGGCGGACTAAGCTGCGACGTCTAAACTGCGACTAGTAAGCACAGTCACAGCCCAAATTCAGCCAAACACACGGTACCCCAACGGTGCCGTGTGTTTTTTTATGCATTTGCAAAAACTGCGCAGCGCCACCCCAGCAGCGGTCTCCAAGAAGATGTAACACAACCCACTCATCATCTTCCTGGAGACGCAAAGATGGCTAAATCACTCAAGAAACGCGGCATGGTTGGTAATTTCGAAGCGATGGAGAGCCGCCGTCTTTTCGCAGCCGACCTGGTGGGTGCTGTGGAACTTGTCGACCCTAGCATTGCCGAGGTAGCGCAAGCCGAAGCCGGAAATCAACTCAGCGATCTGTTCGATCAAGGCAAGCCGAACCCGGAAGACGATAACCCGCTGGGTCCTCTCGGGCCGGTTGCCAAGGAAGTCCTGAAGATCAATGTCGCAGAGCAAATCGGCGAACAACAGGCAATGTCACGGGTTGTTTAACATTACTGTGACGGCAATCCGATGCCTCGTGCGACCTGACCGCAGAGATTCCGTTCGAACACGCCAAACCAGATCCAGAACCTGACTGCGACGGCAACCCTCTCACTGCCTCGTGTGATCTGCAGGCGAATATCGTCGACGAGCTGTTTCTTCCAGGAGACCTTTTCGATGACCTAGAGGGACTCGACAAGCTGCTTCCTGATCCGCCTCACCCAGGTGATACCGACGGCGATGGAGACACCGATTTCGCTGACTTCCTAAATGTGTCCGGCAATTGGGGAATGGACGAAGCGTCGCGAGCAGACGGTGATTTGAACGGTGATGGTACCGTCGGCTTCGAGGACTTCCTGATCGTCAATCAGTACTTCGGCACGAGTGCTCCCTCGCCAGGCGACACTCCCACCCTGGAACTAAGCGACCTCGCTGAGACCGCTTAAGCCTCCGAACAGTCTCCCGCGTTCGTGCAAGCACTGCCGAGTTTTCGCTCGGTCTCCAGAAGGCGGCCCCATTCGGAATGGGGCCGCCATTTTCGCTTCCGCATTGCCAGCAACGCCTGCGACATCATTAAGACACAGCCATCGATCACATGGAACACAATCAGCTACCAATGTCGGATCGCTGATGCGGATTACGTTGAGTTTCCCGCTTGAATTCGCGTTTTGAGCAGGATCCGTTGCCCTCCGATAGAGTGGCACGGCAAGTGCCTTAAGGCATCGACACTCTTTCGGGAAAGGAAGCTCGATGTCAAACCCACGCGTTCGTCTCGCATTCGCTTGCACACTACTGCTGTTATTCACGACGCCTGCTTTGAGCGGCAAACTCGGGTCAGTGCGAGGCAAGACTCGCGACGCAAAGCCCGCAAGCAAGCAGTCCAGCAAATCTTCTGCGTCGACGCGCGACAAGGAAGAGCGAAGGTCTTCTCCGGCCCCAAAGGCGACTCCCAAGCCAGCCCCACCCCGAAAGTCCACCCCATCGCCGGCACGTCGTAAGCAATCCAAGACGTCATCCGCTCGCCGCAAAACCAACTCAACGTCGCCAACGATTACGTTCAGCCGATCCACGAGTAACAACACAACAACTCGTGTCGCCGCATCCAAAGGCAAATTGCAAGCTGTTCGCGAACGAACACGACGTGCTCCCGCTACATCGGCACCTCGGCCATCTGCACCCAGACCAGATCGAGAAACACCTCGCCCACCCAGACAACAGCCTCCTCGGCGCCGACCGCCTCGGCGAAGTCCGGCGACGGGTTTTGGCTTCTACTCCACCTACGGACCAGCCTGCCCGCCATCGGCGATTGTCACCGAACACCACTACTACCCTGCTGAACCACTGCTCGTCGAACAGCCGATCCTCGCTTCGCCTACGCTACCTGCCGTGATGCCTCCAGTATTCGACGACAGCGCCGACATCGCGCCGCCGGTTCCGATGTACCCATCAAACGAGCCTTCCGTTGTCGAAGAATTGTCCACGCCTGTCGAACATACGATCGTTGACAGTTCGTTGCACTGGAGCCCCAGTCCGTACCAAGTTCGCTTCGAGATTGACTACGCTGGCGACGAATCCGACGTATCTCGGATGGGATTTGGCCTGCTGGCGAACGCCACGCGTGGTCTGGGAGTAGACACTGGCGTGCGATTGTTTCGAGAAAAGGGCTCTGACTTCCGAGATCACCTATGGCTGGGCGACTTCAACGTGACCTACGAGTTGCACGCGTCGAAGCACATGAGAACACGAGCCGGAATCGGCGTGAACTTCCTCGCCGACGGCTACGGAGCTGATGCGGGATTGAACCTAACAGCCGGTGCCGACATTTTTTTGGGGCCACTCACGTTTACCGGAGAAGCCGACCTGGGAACCGTTGGCGACGCCGACTTGTTCCACGGCCGCATCTCTGCCGCATTCCGCTGCAGCGACCAGATGGAATCGTTTGTTGGATATGACTATGTCGATATCGGCGGCGTGGAGTTCTCTGGGCTTCTAGCCGGCGTTCGATTCCGATACTGAATCCGGCAGCTATTCCGTCATCGAGAAATAGTTTCAACCTTACCGATCCCTCACGCAAAAACTGCTTAAGGCTTCCGAGATCGACGAATCGTCAACACGCCCACCATAGCGAACAGCGACAACAAACTAGCCGACGGTTCAGGAATAGCAGCCAGCGTAAACGACACCTCGTACCCAGTGTTTTGCGGCCCGGTTTGCTGGACCAAATACGTGTAGTCGCCCTCTCCTAATGGAAGATCAAAACCAGTACCCGCCAACGGTGCTTCCCCAAGAACCGCCAACAGGTTTGTGCCTCCAGGAACCACGGTCAGGTGATCGCCGCCTAGGAAACTGCCAGCAGTTCCTCCACCTGGAATAAAACTGGTTGAGCCAACATTCAGCGAATGGAATCCAGTGTTTCCTTCGGACCCGTTGTCCAGATCGACGTAGTTCACAAGCTGTATGTCGACCAATTGCTGACCTGCAGGAATGCTGAAGGTCAGATAGTCTCGCACATCACCTGGCGAAACAACGCTGCCGGAAATCGTGTTCTCACCAAGTGCGAGGGCAACCGACGTTGGTGACGCAGGATCGCCGGACAGATCACCACTGGTCTCCTCGACCCACCCCGACTGCGCAAAGGTGGTGCCGGCAAGAATTAAGAAGGTGACTGTGAGGCGTGACAAAAATCGCATGGTGTATCCTGGTCGCGGTGTATCTTCGTTGTAGCTGTTGCTTACGCGGTTCAGTCAGTTGTAGTCCCCCGGCCGTTTTCCTACCACAATGAAAGGGAATTTTCGGACATAATCTATTGGTTCTCGACATCGCGTGTATGCTCGCAAACACACACGTTTGG
>CAYQMZ010000458.1:0-6539 GCA_964418725.1 uncultured Pirellulaceae bacterium | reverse complement strand
AACACACGAGAGACCGTTTCGTTGGCGCTCATAGCAAGATCTCCAAAGTCGAAGCAAGGAGGAGCAAAGTTGGCTGAGAGTAGCCAAGCGAAAGAATCTCAGCGTGTGCGTCGACACACACGCTGATTGCGGAGCCCGTTGCTATTTGGACTTGGCGGCTTTGATGGCTGCCTGAAGTCGCGACTTGTATCGAGCACTGGTGTTGGGGTGGAAGATTCGTTTTGCTCCCGCCTGATCCAGCTTCTTCGCCGCAACTTTGTACTCGGCTTCCGCCTTTTCAATTTCTCCGGCTTCGACGGCTGAGCGAACTTTCTTCATCTGGGTGCGAACCGCCGACTTTACGGATCGGTTTCGCATTCGGAGAACCTCATTTTGACGAAGACGTTTTTTTGCGCTAGCGTTGTTTGGCATTTTCGAAGGCTTAGTTAAAGGCTGTACTCATTCCGCAATCCAGTAGTTTGTCGAATTCACCCGAGCTTGTCTAGGCGGGCGGAGGCATCTTTGAAAGCGGGATCTAGAGCCAGGACTGCCTCGAACCACTTTTTTGCCTGATCTGTTTGTTTTAATGCCGCAGCCAGGACTGCACCTCGATAAAGAGCTAGTTTTCGGCGATCTCCGTCCAGGTCACCGCTTGCCTGAATCGTCGCTTCGTAGCACTTCATGGCCTTCGAGTATTGCTTCAGTTGCTGCCAGCATTCGCCCATTTCAAGCGTCGCAGCCACGGCACAGGTCGGCTCCTTGCGGGCTTCATCGTATGACTTGATGGCTTCCATATAGTTTCCTGATCGTCGCAGCCGTAGGGCTAGGTCGTATCGGAGGCGGAGGCGGTCGGGGAAGCGTTGGCAACGTTTTTGATAGATTTCCAGTTCCAGGCGGTTCAAATCGCTACGGAGCTTCGAAACCAGTTCTTTCGCCTCGTCCGTTTTCGAGCTTGCATATCGCTGTTCGGCGATCGCTACTTTGGCTTTGCTAGTACGAATCTGGGCGTCCTCGTACTGACTCTCGAGCTGCAGCGAAACGCCGTTTGCTTCGATGGCGGTGGCCAAGACTTTCTCCGCCTCCGGGTAACGTCCGTTGTTCTTGTGCAATTCAGCGAGCTTCAGATAAGCCTGGACATCCGTTGCGTCTTCACGAATCGCCTTTTCGAGCTGCTGCCGGTCGTTTAGACGCACGGCAGATTCTTCCCCCTTGTCTGCATCGACGTCGCCTTCATTGGTATCAAAATCAGTATCGGCATCTTCCTGCGAGGACTCGGGCGACGGAGCTTCTCGCCGAGGCGTTTCCAGCGGATCCCGTTCTTCGGCTGCTGCCGATGTCAGCGGCATTGGGGACATGGGCCGATCACCGGAAGCACCGATCGCTCCGATGCTTGCGGGCTTCCGCATTGTCTTGGCAAGCGTCAGCTCCGAGATCATCTTCTCGGCTTCGTCGGATTTTGTTTTCTCCGCCACTCGATTCCAGCACACGATAGCCATATCGAATTGGCCATTTCGAGCCAACGATTGTGCACAGTGACGATTTACCTCGACGTCCTTGGGCTTTCCGTCCAGGGCATTCTTGAGGTACCGCAACTCGACTTCGTTGAAGCGATTGAACGCACAGGCACGCGCCATTTCACGGAGTGCGTGTGTGTCCCATGGGTTGGACTTCAGGATTTCGAGTCCCTCCTGAAAGATCTCTCGCCAGTCTTCATCGGCGACCGCCTCCTTAAAGGCCTTCCGCCCGCCGAAGTTGAATCGGCTGCCCTTTTTGTTGTTTTTGAACTTCTTCTGCAGGTTTGACAGCATGGCTTCGACATAGACCAGATTGCCCGGATCGTTCACGACAGCCTGCGAGTAAAGGTCGTGTGCGTAATCAAAGTCTGGCTTGTCCTTGCCCGCCAATTCATTGGCTCGGTCGAAGCACTTCTGCAGTTGCCTGCGTTTAGACGGCGACATGATGTCGGCCGGCGGATCATCAGAACCCTGTGTGTCGGCAGCGTCTTTCGCCATGCAGTGCCTCGATTTCGCAGTGGACCGATCCAATTTCGGAGTGGTCCGTTTGATGCTTCTACCCAAATCTTCCTTTAGTTTACCCATCGACGCTCCTTTTGTAGCACCTGTAAACTAGATCGCTGACGTGGGACACAACATCTGTTGGGTGGATTGCCACGCTTTACATGCTTCAAATTTGAGACACCCAGTTCGTAGATGTGGAGTTCCGTTCGTGAGTGGGAGGGTTTATTTCGTTGGGGCCGGGCCCGGTAGCCCTGGATTGATCACATTGCGTGGAGTTGAGTGCTTGCGCAGAGCTGATGTCGTTCTGTACGACTATTTGGCGAACGCTCGAGTGTTGTGCCACGCGCCAGCTACTGCGGAACTTGTCTGCCTCGGACGCCATCGTCGTGCCGATGTTTGGTCGCAGGAGTCCATCAATAAGGATCTCGTTCGCCGAGCACAATCGGGCCAGACCGTCGTTCGATTGAAGGGTGGCGATCCGATGGTATTCGGGCGTGCCGCTGAGGAAATCACGGCACTGAACGAGGCGGACGTGGAGTTCGAAATCGTGCCGGGTGTCACGACCGCCAGTGCTGCCGGAGCCTACGCAGGTGTGACGATCACCGATCGAAGGTATGCCTCGGCCGTTGCCCTGGTGACCGGCCACGAGCAACTTGGCAAACCCGACTCGTCGCTTGATTATCAGTCTCTCGCGAACTTCCCTGGGACACTGGTTGTATATATGGGAGTCCGAACGGCACCGCAGTGGAGCCAAGCACTGCTGGATGCGGGAAAGCCGGCAGACACGCCTGTGTTACTCGTCCGTCGCTGTAGCTGGCCAAATCAGCAGAAGCTGAGCTGCACCTTGGGGGATGTGGCAAATCAGCTGACTCCATACCAACGATTCCCGCCACCCGTCGTGGTGATTGTTGGCGAAGCCGCACGCGTGAACCCCAAGTTTGACTGGTTTCAACATTTGCCACTGTTGGGCAAGGGAGTTGTTGTTACGCGACCTGCTCATCAAGCGGAAAGCATGATCAGCCGGCTCAGCGAGTTGGGGGCGAATGCCATTATTCAACCGGCCATCGAAATCAGCGAGCCGAAGGATTGGGAGCCCGTCGATCAAGCGATTGGTCGCCTTGGTGAATTCGCCATCTTGGTGTTCTCAAGTGCGAACGGCGTTCACTATTTCTTCAAACGCCTCCTGAAACAAGGGCATGATGTTCGAGCACTCGGCAACGCGAAATTGGCCGTGATTGGACCACGGACAGCGGCGGCTCTGCGCGAATACAGTCTGAATGCGGACCTCGAGCCGACGTCTTATCGAGCCGAAGCGTTGGCCGAGGCACTTCAGCAATATGGAGTCCAGGGCAAGCGATTGTTGCTGTTACGTGCGAGTCGCGGTCGGGAAGTCTTGTCCGACCAACTGACCGCTGCCGGGGCCACCGTCGAGCAGGTTGTTGTCTACAGCAGCCAGGATGTGACAACGTGCGACGACGAAGTCGAAGAACTGTGGCAGCAAGTGATTGCAAATGACAACTCGGTAGCTGTTGATTCCGAGCCGACGATCATCAAGCAGCCGCCGGCAATCGATTGGATCACAGTGACCAGTTCTGCGATTGCTCGATCGATATGTGCGATGTGGGGCGATCGATTGAACAAGGTGAAGTTGGCCAGTATCAGCCCGATTACTTCGCAGGCTTTGCGAGATCTGGGGCACGAACCGACGGTCGAAGCCAAGGTCTACACTACCGATGGCGTGATTGATGCCATCTTGGCAAAAGAGTCCGCTGTTGACGAATGATGCGGGGCAGTTCGTCCGCTGTCATCGGGCGGCTGCGTTGTGTTCGGCATACTATCGTTACAGCCCGCACAGCTTTACAGATTTCGCGCCAAGTCGCATTCCGGTTGTGCGGATTCGCCTGTTTTGCATGGAAGTGACTCTTCTACCACGTCGATACCCTCTGCTGAGTATGAGGAATCTAAAGCGAGACGAGCCGCGTCCGGGGGATGACTGGAAGGCAACGTAACGTCTCGACTCATGCTCTGTTTTGGTTGGCTCAGGATGAGCGGCCACAAAGGGGGAAACAATGAAACTTACATGCATTCGAGGCACGCTAGCGGTCCTCGTACTTTGCGCCACGCACTCGCTTGCAGTAGCTCAACAGGGCCCCGTAGTGCGCACGGCCGTTCCATTTCGCGTCAATACAACTGGGGCACCAGTTGTGCGAGCTGGGCATCAGTTAGCTCAAGCCGCTGCCTATCAGGATCCCAGTAGCCCGCACTCGCTGTTTGGCAATCCGTTTTCGGATGAGCCTGCATCGTCGGTGTTGGTGCCCAAGTCCGTACCGGCAACGCCACCAGCAAATCCTGCGACGCCGCCGATTCCAAGTGGACAGCCTGCGACTTCGCTGCCCGCTGTTGTGAATGCGCCACCGCTTGAATCGTCGCCCACGCTGCCGACAGTGCAAAGCGGAATCGGGCCCGTACCCGCGCCGGCACCGGCAGTGACTCACTCGATCGGCAACACGCCTGGCGTTGGCTTGGAAATACCGGCCGCGAATCCCGGCGTTGCCGTACCCGCCATGGCCGCACCGGTGGTTAGCTTTGGTCAGCCCGTTGGATCCGCCTGTTGTGCGGACGGTGGTTGTGCTGCAGCTGGCTGTGCGGACGGCGGCTGTGCAGATCCTAGTTGTGGGCTTGCCGGTCCTGGCTGTGGACTTCCGAGCTTTGACCCAAGTTGCGGAGCTCCCAGTTGTGGAGCACCAGCGTGCGGTGTGCCTAGTTGCGGAATGCCAACTTGTGGTTCCAGTATCGGCGGTATGGCCCTCTGCGATTGCAACCTCGGCGATGCCTTTACGCTGTCGGGACTGTTGCATGGCGATTGCCCGCCCGCGGTTACGATCGGCGGCTGGTTTTCTGCCGGCTATCACAGTGAAAGCAATGAGCTTTTCAACAACCGACCCGACGAACTGGCATTGCACCAAGGCTGGCTATACGCAGAGAAAGCCGCTACTGGAAGCAGCCCGCTCGGATTCCGAGTTGACCTGATGTACGGTATCGATGCCGGTGACACGCAAGCCTTTGGGAATCCAAGTGGCAGTTGGGACTTCGAAAACAGTTTCGACCATGGAGCCTACGGTTGGGCGATTCCACAGGCATATTTGGAAGTTGCACTCACGGATACCATCTCGGTAAAGGCCGGTCACTTCTACACTCTGGTCGGTTACGAAGTGGTGACGGCTCCTGACAACTTCTTCTACAGTCATGCGATGACGATGTACAACAGCGAGCCCTTTACTCACACCGGGGTATTGGCCACCGCTGACTTGGACAACGTGACGCTCTACGCCGGCTGGACCTTGGGTTGGGATACTGGTTTCGACCAGTTGAACCAGGGCAACTCTTGGCTTGGAGGTTTTGGACTTAACCTGTCTGACGATGCTTCGCTCACGTTTATCTCAACAGCCGGTAACTTCGGTTGGCGAGGAGACGACGCGTACTCGCACAGTGTGCTGCTAGACGTGGCGGTAACGGACAAGTTGAACTACGTGGGGCAGAGCGACCTCGTGCGAGTTCAGTCGACCGGTGAAGACAATGTCGGCATCAATCAGTATCTGATCTACACGGTTAGCGACTGTTTGGGGCTTGGCGTGCGAGCCGAGTGGTGGAAGGGCGACGTGCTGACGGGCTATGCTCCGCACAACGCTGTGTTGCCTGCCGCAGGGAGTCTGTCGTACTACGCGGCAACGTTTGGTGCCAATATCCGTCCTCACGCGAATATCGTTGTTCGCCCGGAAGTACGGATCGATTGGTCACCGGCGGCCGACTACGACCAAACCTACTTCGGAGTCGATGCGATCTTCACCTTTTAAGGTTTAGGTCGACAGTGTTGGCCTGAGAATGAAGGCAGCACTGAGTCAAAATGATCCCGCAACGAAGAGTCTCATGGTCCCCGCCGTGAGGCTCTTTTTCATGTCCCTGACTTAGAGGCTTAGTGCAGATTTCGAGCTGGTTTCTGCGGTCGAAATGCCTCAGAACGGCGTCCGGGCCGCCCGCCCGCCGCATTGTCAGCCTGGGACCGATTTAGTAAGCTCCAGGGTTCACTGGCACACGAATTAGCCGACAACGGCGTGAAGACCCGAAAAGGATGATGACCATGGCTTACGAGTTACCCGCTTTGCCATTTGATCACAATGCACTTGAACCACACATCGATGCTCGCACGATGGAAATCCATCACGGCAAGCATCACCAAGGCTACGTCAACAAAGTGAACGCAGCTTTGGAAGGTACTGGCCTGGAAGGCAAGCCAATTGAGGAAGTGATTTCCGACTTGAGTGCTGTGCCTGAAGCCAAGCGTGGTGCCGTACGAAATAATGGTGGTGGACACGCCAACCACTCGTTGTTCTGGTCCATCCTGAGTCCATCGGGTGGCAGCCCAAGCGGAGATTTGGCCGCTGCTATTGATTCCGAGCTTGGTGGCTTTGATAAGTTCAAAGAAGACTTCTCGGCCGCTGCAGGTACTCGCTTCGGCAGTGGTTGGGCATGGCTGAGTGTTGA
>CAYQMZ010000457.1:1401-6547 GCA_964418725.1 uncultured Pirellulaceae bacterium | reverse complement strand
CATAGGCCGCAGGGTTCTCTAAGAAGACTTTTTTCTCGCCCTCGCTAGGGAACAGAAACAGCCGATTGTTGTTCAAGGCTGCGTGCTGAATGCTGCCCGGGATACGCTTTCCAGCTTTCGCGTAGCAGACCGTGCAATCGCCACCTAGCGCCGGAACATACTTGTGCGGAGCAGCGTCAAACTTCTTCTTGATCTGGGCATTGGGAAACAAATAGGTTGTGCCGTCGTAGGTGGATTTGATTTCGGGGCGACCGCGTTCCCACTTCTTTGCTTCAATGATGCAAACCGGACAATAGCCATCCAGGCCGATCTGCGCCTTTTTCATCATGGTCTTTTTGGCTATCGGTCCATGGGCCGGACCGTGGTCCGCAAGTGCAAGTGAAGCGGTACCGGCGATAGCAATGGCAGCCAACAGGACAGAACGTCGCATGAACAAATCTCGAATCGACATGGGAATCTTCCTTTCCGAAGAATGCGGAGAAGATTGAATACTTCTCGCGAGTGGAATTTTGTTGAGAGCGTTTTGTCTCAACCACACCCTTCAGACGCTGGGAGCCCAGTCTTCTTACCCTCGGTTTCGAAAGTTTGTGGCATGTGCGTTCGGGCACAAAAAAAGCCAACAACACTTGGTTGTTGACTTAGGGTCTCAAATTGGATGCTATGCGGAGATGCGTAACGATTTCGTGTGCGCACCCCAGAGAGCATGCGGGGACAGTGCGATCAGTACCGGTACCATAAAATGTTGCCGCGATTGCGAACGCGTTGCCCCTGCGACGCGCGACGAGCTTCTTGTTTCAACACAAAGTTGCGATGAATGTTCGAACCGTATCCCGTGACTGGGCGTGCTCTTCCAAAACTGTAGCGGGACCGAGCTGTTCGGTACCCTTGCCAGCTTTGTCTTGCGTGTGCTTGTTCAGCGAAGAGCATACACAGCAGGCCCAACGCAATCGCAATCGTCGACCGTTTGACTCTTTTCATTTGACAATCCTCAATATTCGTTCTCGCAGATACGTTGCGAATCAATTCTCTGTTGGTTTCGCTGAGAAAATCTTTCGGATGCAAATCACTGCCGATTTTGTCGCAAGCCGTGCGTTACTCTCCGAGTACGAACTCTCCCTGCAATGGTAGGCGCGAGCGTTTCAAAGGGAAGCTTTGGTATTTCCTCATAAGCCAACATTCGTTTTGTGTGCCACAACACACGGTGCAACTTTCGTGAAAGAGATGTAAGGAGCAAGCACACGCAAGCGACCAATCAGTGACTCGAAAGCGTTAGCCGTTTCACTTGTCGAAAGATTTTCGATTCGAGGCGTCAAGCAAATTCGGTTGGAAGCGAACAACCCGCGGATTCGTCCGCGTGAGAAACCCTTTGAAGCGACAAAGCCAATCGGCACGTTCATTCGAACAGTCGTGATTTTCTCTTCCCTAGGAGGTCATTTGTGCGCAAGAACCATTCCAAGTACGAAGGCGTAGAAGCACTGGAAGACAGGTATTTGCTTTCGGTCAACGATTGCATTCCGTGCCTTCCCGACCCGAGTACTTCCGAGCCGAATTCCGCGGAATTTGCGAGCAACGAAGTTCCGAGCTTCGCAAACATCGACGGCGACACGGTGGAAATTGTTGACGGGCAGGGGCAAGAGTTCAGTGCTCTTGCGGTCCCTGAACGTACGCTATTTGGTGTGCCTGAGGTACTGGAACTGGAGCCTGGCTCACAACGGATAGCTGGCGATCTCAGCCAGCGCCCGGTCTATCCGTTCTACTTTGAATTGACGGAGGAAACAAACATCCAGATCCGAAACGTCGTCGGCAATGATGCTCGCGTCGGGATCTACACGCTACAAAATGAAATCGTCACTCAGGTGACAGATGGCTCAGCCGACGTAACGCTTGAAGCTGGAGAATACCTGCTTTACATCCATGACTTCCATGAGCGCGTATCGGAATTCGAGATCGAAATTACGCTTCCTGAGTCGCGACACTTCGTCGAAGAATTCGACAGCGTCCCTTACATCGGAAGTAGCTTTGATTGGAATCTAAACTCCATTAACGCCCCAGAAGTTTGGGCTCATGGATTCACTGGCGAAGGCACGGTCGTCGCCGTTCTTGATACGGGAGTCGACTACACACATCCCGATTTAGACGACAACATCTTCATCAATACAGGCGAGATAGCCGGTGATGGAATCGACAACGATGGTAACGGCTACGTCGACGACGTCCACGGTTTTGACTTTGCTTATTTCGACAACGACCCTAGTGACATCGACGGTCATGGAACGCATGTGGCGGGCACCATCGCTGCCGAGCGAAATGGTTTTGGCACGACAGGAGTCGCCTACGACGCCACGATTCTGCCGGTAAAAGTTCTTCGCGATGACGGATCGGGATCATCCAACTCGATCGCAGCCGGGATCCGCTATGCAGTGGATACGGGAGCCGACGTTATCAATCTCTCGTTGGGCGGTGGAGTCACACGCTCCGTTGTCAACGCCCTGCGATATGCGTGGTCGAACGACGTTCTTGTCGTGGCTGCCAGCGGAAACGACGCAGCAAATCGTCCAGGCGCTCCTGCCATCTACAGCTCCTTACTGTCCAACACGATTTCGGTAGGCGCACACACGCAATCGAATAATCTCTCCAGCTTTAGTAATCGAGTTGGTGACACGTCGGCGGTTCAAATTGATGCACCGGGTTCGCGGATCGCGAGTACCACACCCGGCGGAGGCTACCGGTATCTCAGCGGCACCAGCATGGCCACGCCTCACGTCGCAGGCGTCGCGGCACTTGCATATTCGGCCAACAACGACCTTCGCGCATCCGACGCTCGTTCGTTTCTGGTCGGAGGCTCCAATCAAATCATTAACGGCTCGGATTCGGTTGGCGGCGTAAATGCATCGCGAACGGTAGCTCTGGCGTATCAATTCGATGCCTATGCCGATTTCGAATTGCTGAGTACAGAATTGGAACAAAACGCGTTTGACATGATGAGCGTCGGTAGCGCATTCGCGACTGACACCGTGGATGTCGAACTGGCAGCTGCACTGAACACGAATTTAGACGGAAGTGTGAGTGCAAAAAAGAATCTTTTTCACGTGACAGAACGGGAGGAAAATCGGCCCTTAGAGCTGAGAACCCATGCAAGGGCGGCCATTGCGGAGGCCATCTTTGCACGTACGGAATCGCAATTATTCGCGCCATCCATTGAGTTTGACGACGCCCAGATCGAGACATCTGAGTTGTCGACAGAGTCAGACGACGACCGCGAAAACCTAATTTGAGAGAAGCAGAGCAATGTCCAATCAACCACTTCATCGCCTTCGCGAGGCCCGGCTGAATGCCGAGGTCAGCCTACGTACCCTGTCCAAGCGAACTGGCATTCCAGTAACTGTGCTCAAGGAGCAGGAAGAGTCACACAACATTCGCCTGATCGATCTCTTCCGGTGGCGAGATGCCTTGGGCGTACCGATCAACGAACTGTTAAGCGAGGCACCGGACAATCTTTCCGAGACCAGTCGGCATCGGGCGAGCTTGATCCAGGTCATGCGGTACGTCAAATCGTTATTGCAAACAGAGCAGACTGATCAGCAACAAGCCCTCACTCGCAACATTGAGACAAAGCTGCGGCTGTTGATGCCGGAGCTCGACGAGGTTCGCTCGTGGCCAGTGTACGGTGACCGCCGACCACCCAATACTCCATCGCGAATCGAGTCGCAAATCATTGCTACGTCGGTATTGTTTCCAGAACTCCACCACGAGACCCAATAACGGTTAGTAAGCTCACCGTGCCAGGCTCGAAACCGATGGATTCTGAGAAACTGACGTAAGCTTGCGTATCGTCGGGACGTCTAACAGCTAGACAGAATGAACGTGCATTCCGCTGCGATGGCAATACGCTTCTTCGTCCCCGTCTTTCGTCCTCGAATCGCCGGAGCAACCCATGAAAAACTCAACGCTCGTCGTCGCGGCCGTGATTGCCGTCGTTGGAACTTGGGCCGTTGCCCAAAACCGAGGGAACAGTGTTGCGGACGGAGCAGAACTGATCACGTCGGCTCCCAAGCAGCGGGTCGAGGTTGGGTTAGTGCGATGGGGACGAGACCTGCCTGCTGCTCAACGTGCCAGTAAGGAATCCGGTAAGCCCATCCTAGTCTTGTTCCAAGAGGTTCCAGGCTGTGCAGGCTGCCAGAAGTTTGGCCGCGAAGTCCTTTCACAGCCGCTGATCGTTGACGCGATTCAAAACGAGTTTATTCCCGTTCTGGTTTACAACAATCGCTCCTCGGGCACCGACGCGCAATTGCTGAAACGGTTCAAAGAGCCTGCGTGGAACTATCAAGTATTGCGGTTCCTAGATAGTGACGCCAAGGACATCATTCCTCGCAAAGACCAGGTCTGGACGGTGTCTGCCGTTTCGAACCGGTTAGTCGAAGCCCTGGATGCCGCCAAGCGACCAACCCCGAAATACTTGCAGTCACTAGTCTCCAGCACGACGCCACGTACCCAAAGCATGGCCGCGTTCGCGATGCATTGCTTTTGGACGGGTGAGTATGAATTGGGCAAGATCGACGGCGTGACGGCGACCGAAGCGGGCTGGCTCGACGGCCGTGAAGTCACGCTGGTGCGTTACGACACGTCAGAGCTCTCTTTGGAGTCACTGGCGAGGCAAGCTGCCAAGGTTCGTTGTGCCGACAAAATGTACACGCCCAATGGAAAATCCATCGGCCAACTAGCGGCGGGCAAGCTGGACAAGTCCTACCGGACGGCTTCCGCCTCTGACCAAAAGCGTCAGCTGGGGAACTGGTCTGCATGGCGGAAGATCCCAGCAATCAACGCGACTCAACTGACGAAGCTAAACGCGATCGGTCCGCGTGATCAATCCGCCGCGCTCGCGTGGCTCAGCCCCAGCCAGATCGCATGGCTCAAATCTCGGAAGTAGCGAAAGTACGACCCTCCGCCTGTGACAACTGCCTTCGTTGCAGACGGACTCCCTCGTGGTGCGCTACGGTCTCCACAATCTCCCAGAGACCGTAGCGTACGCCACGTATCGCGTTCGCCACGAGTTGGAGAAACGAGCGAACCACAACTAGAACAGCGGGTTCTCGTACCAGAAGACCCCCAGGTTCGCGACTTCCTCGCACGTGATCAGGTCGAGATC
>CAYQMZ010000457.1:0-1391 GCA_964418725.1 uncultured Pirellulaceae bacterium | reverse complement strand
GGCTCAAGCAAATCGAACTTGCTGCCCTCGGGACCTCCCAGATCCGTTACCGTCCAGTTTCCCTGCCAAACGTCACCGCTTGATCGCAAGAGCGCGACGGCCGGCCCGTTTTTGGGTTCACTGCGTAGCGTCATGACAATGTCGTTCACACCATCTCGGTCGAAGTCCGCGATAGCCACTGACTTGCCGTGCTTCAGTCCAAACGGATTGGCGATAGACCTCCACTCCCATCGTGGACTGGAGTTCGCTTGTGCAACGCGCTGTGCTAATTCCACGCTTCCGTTGCGTGTCGCGTTGATAACGTCGGACCAACCATCCTGGTCCAAATCTTCCATCGCTCCAAACAGAAGCTCTCGGTCAGCAGCACCAATCACCCGGACGGACCACGCGTTCGTGTCACGAAGACCGGCACTGGGCTTTTCGATCCACTTCAACCCGCGCGTTTCGGTCCTGCGATCTGAGTAGACAATGTCTTGATCTCCGTCGCCATCCAGGTCATCACCGAATAGGGACATGATCCAACCGGCCTTCGCAAGCTGATGGTACTTCCAGCTTGAAAGGTCTCTCGGTTGTTCTGGCGACTCCCACCAACCGACGGCACCATTCGGATTCTTAGAACCGGTCACCAAATCAATTCCATGTTCGCCATCGATCTGCATCGGCAGACAGAACATCCAAGCTTGCTTGGCAACGGAGCTTGGAAACGGTTCAGTACGCCACTTTGAAGCGTCCAACAAATCAGTCTTGTTCGTGGGCGACCAGTGAACGAACAAGGTTCGCGTTCGCCCCTCCGTAGAACTGACAACATCCAGCCAACCATCGCCATCAAGGTCGACCGGTACGGCGTCCTCAACCGACGGTGTCTTTCCCACGGTTACGGCCGGCCAAGCTAGACGCAACCGTTCGACGGACGGCTGCAAGTACAGTCGTGTCACACCACCTTGTTCCCAACCGGTGACGATATCCAACTTGCCGTCGCGATTGAAATCCGCGAGCCGAACGCCATCGGCCCCGACACTGCTGTCGTCGATCGTGTGCCGTTTCCAAACGCCAGCAACTGCCGAAGTTTCTTCCGGGGAAGCGTTCCCTGAATTCTGTGCCAAGACGCTTCCAGTCCAACACATACACAGGAAGACAACTCCGACAGCCAATTGCCACGCAGCATGAAGTCGACCGCCCATACTAGCTGCCCCAGAACGTGTAATAGGGGCCTTCGTCGATGATGCGTTTAAAATAGAGTCCCAACTCGACCAGATGGTAATCACCCCACATACACGACTCGCCGTAGGGGATTTTTGATCCATCCGGAATGTGATCCCAACCACGCGGCTGATGGTAAATGGTGTGAAGCAGAATGCCTTCGTGTTGCTCATCGGTACTCAAGTACGTGT
>CAYQMZ010000456.1:0-6558 GCA_964418725.1 uncultured Pirellulaceae bacterium | reverse complement strand
GCTCCAAACCTATGATTTAGTGGAAATCCTGCCCCCGAGTGTCGCGCAATGCACCCTCCGCCTCCCCCGAAGTATTCCGTCACCGTTTGGCATCCCGACGGCACCCACAATCAGTGTGTCCTCGCAACCAAATTGATCACAGTTCTGCCGAGTGGAATCCTTCGAATCGGCGAGACGCGACGAACACGGTTCCAGCAGACAGGTTGCCTGCAGATCAAACCTACCAACGGCGCCGCGATCGACCTGTGGAATGATTTTGACAGTGCTGCTGAATTCCACCGTGACATCACACTTCCCTACGTCACGAACGTCGGCGATTTTTGGATTGACATACATCCACAGTGCGAGTTGCACGAGCTGGACGTTGCTCAACTGAACCGACCACGTCGGATTGGACGTCGTGGCAATGACCAAGGCGCACAAGGGCGGCCGCCAAGTCGCAAGACAGTCAAATTGTGGTTGGAAGCATTAGGGGCGGTACAACATCACCCCGCGAACTCGACCGAACTATTCAAAGCGGTCGCGAGAGCCACAGTGAATCCGGGCGGCCTGGATGCTGCCCTGATTATCGCTCATGACGACGAAGATGCATGGCGAATCGTCTCAAGCGAAATCGATTCCCCACCATTCGGAGCAGCGTTTCAGTTTTCAATCGCGGAACGAGTCGCCCACACCGGCAAGGCCGTAATCGTTGACGGTTTCGCAGGTGCACCTCACCGCTCGGTCTTGGCCGTCCCGTACTTTAACGAACAAAATACGGTCGCCGGAATGATCTATGGACAACGGGACCGAACAAAAAAGAACGCTCGCCAGAAGATTCGACAAGAAGAGGTTCAATACGCTCAGACGCTGGCTGAAACACTCACATCAGGCTTTCGACGACTAGCGATGGAAGACGAGCGAAATCGCATTCGCTACACCTATGCCCGCTGCTTTTCACCGCCGGTCCTTCGAGCAATCGAAAGCGATCCTCAATTGCTGGATGCAAGAGAAACGACGGCGTCGATCATGTTGGCCGACTTACGCAACTTTACTCATCTGGCGCAACACCTTGAGTCCAAGCGTTCATTCGATCTGCTCACGGAAGCCATGAATTGCCTAACTGAGTGCATCATGGAAACCGAAGGCATCGTCATTGACTACTTTGGTGACGGCTTGGCCGCGATGTGGAATGCACCGCAGAAACAAGCAGCCTTTGCCGCCGCCGCAGTCACGACGGGGGACCTGATGCAGCGGCGCATCCGCAAGCTCAGCGAGCGATGGGAGGCGGTTGTAGGGGAACCACTGACACTCGTCACGGCGATCGCTACAGGCAGCGTGATCGTGGGCAATTCGGGCAGCGACTTTCGCATCAAGTATGGCCCCCGCGGAACAACGGTCAGGCTCGCCAGTCGACTTGAGTCGGCAGCCAAGAAACTAAACGCAGAAGTCCTAGTGTGCGGAAAGACATTCGAGTTGCTCGATGACTCATTCCACTGCCAGCGACTCGGGTCAGCGAGAGTTCGCGGTATTGACGAGTCATACGACATCTATCAAGTGTTGAGTCCGAGCGACGAATCAACCCCAGATGTTTTTGAGGCCTACGAGGACGCACTGCGAGACTTCGACAACGAGAATTACGAAGCCGCAATCGCTACCCTCGAGAAACTGAACCTCTCAGGGTCGCATTTCGGCGCCACCGAAACACTTCGGGAGCAGGCCGAATTTCTGAACGAAAACGGCCATCGTTTCGAGCTCGCTCCGATTCAGTTCATTCCGAAATGCCGGACAGGTAGCTCAAACACCTCTACTGCTAATGCCGCATCAACGCAGCCCGAATGATCGGCACATTCGTTCGCTAGCACAACGACGCAAGTCGCTAGCAGAGATTGACGATAGCATTCTCAGCAACCGTCGTTTGATGAGCGAGATGGAAATCGCAACGCAACTCAACGACAAATCAACTGGGCTGCGTTGACGGCCCCAAGTCTCACAATGTTCCAAGGACTGGAAACATGCGTGCCGTGCAAACTCGTCTTGCTGTCTGTCTTGTATTGACACTGCTCTTTGTGGGCTGCCGAGTCAGTACACCACAAAAGACTCTGCGAACGGGTGCACGTTGGTGCCCTCCAACTTTTCCGTTGTTGCGAGGCACATACAAGCAGAAGCTGAACTTCAGCAGCGGCGGACCGCCTAGCGTCCACCAGATGCAGTACTACAACGCCCCGTCTTCGCAGACGGAAATCGAATATGTGACGGGCCCGCCCGAGCACTACGATCTCCGCCACGGCACTCCAACGGAAGCCTCTGCGTCAGCAGAAGAGTGATCGAGCACCGCTTGGTAGCACTACACTGGCAACACCGGAAAGCGACTAGTGCCGCGGAGCCATTTCAACCACATTCAAATCGCGGAACGTGACGTCCGTCGCGGCATCATGTCCCTGCAGGATGATGGTGCCAGGCTCCGTTCGTAACCCGCGTCGGGGATTCTCGTTAGGCTTACGACGATCCACCCAATCCGAGACCATGAATCCGTTTACCCACACACCGATGTGTGGCCCTTCTGCGACGATCGTCTTGCCGAACCATTCAAAGTCATCTGCCGCAATGGTGCGTGCGAGCTTAAATCGAACGATCGATCCGGTACGTGGCATCAACTCTTTCGGATTGGGCGAGCCGTTCTGAATCTGGCTTTCGTACCCCATCATCTCGTCGCCGGGAATTGAGCGAAAGAACACACCAGAGTTCAAACTAGGGCCATGCGTGATGGCCTCAAGCTGAAGCACAAAGTCACCGTACTTACCAGTCGTTTCCAGTTGTCCCTTTCCATGCTGCAGCTTCAGGTAGCCTTCCGGTGTGACGGAGAACTTGCTGGCCATATCCGGGTACTGTTTCCAGCCAGCCAAATCCTTCTCATTGAACAGAGGCGTCGAGCCCAGCGGCTTCAACTTAATGTTCTTGAATTCGACGCGTCCCGAATTGTGCTGCAGCCCAATGAAGCCTCTACCTACTGGCGTCGGGTCCGTGTAATCCAAGATCTGCTCGCCATCCAGCTTGATAACAACATGGCCGCCCTGCATCGTCACTTCGTAGGAATGCCACGCATCATCGCCGCCCTGCCCTTCTACCTTTTCTCGTTGCACCAAGCTGCCGGTTGGAAAAGGATTATCGGGGGGAGCAATATTCAGCTCAAAGCAACCGTGCGTAACGTCATTGGGCTTAGGAGGCGTTCGCAGGAAGATACCGCTGTTGGTCTTTGGTTCAGAACGAAAATCGACCTTCAGAACGTAATCAGCGAACTGCGTTGTCGTACACAGCAAGCATTTCTCACCGCTCTCAACAACGATCGCTCCATCTTCGACGCGAAAATCGGCCGCTTTCTGCGGTCGCCATCCATACAGCGTTTCACCATCGAACAGTGCAATCCATCCGTCGTAAACTTCCTGTTTGGTCAGCACCTTTCCTTCACCGAGAAATTGTGCGGGCAGTTGTGCGCTGCAAGCGGCAGCAAACCGCAATGCCAGGGTAGCAGCCAAGAGTACTCGGACAGGTTGCATCGATAGGCCTCCGTGTTGATTGCGAATATCCGCACCACCTTAGCGGATTTGCAGCTGCACTTCACCCACCATGCCACCGGGAGGAGGAGCCTGATCTGCCCCAGCTTTCCCTGACCTCAGAGCTTGAATGTCGACGCGAATCTGATTTCGGGGATTCATTCTGTCAGTGACGTCAAAACTGCCCGTTTGATTGGGCCACAGAATCGTCCCAAGTAGTTCGTCGTTCAGGTGAACGTCCGCGTCGCCCACGATCTGTTGGAACACCAGACGCAACGTTGTTTCTTGGGTAATCCCGGTGGGACGATTGAACATACGTTGATAACGAACGGTACCTTGAAAGTCCTCGCCCAAGTCTGCCGACCAACTGCCTGGCATTTTTACGTTCGCCACTTCTCGATCATCTGCGCTGACGTCTTGCGCACCGTCGTTGAGGACCGTTCGTTGCCAAGGTCCGCGGATTCGAATGACGTGCGGTGGCTCTTCGGATTGTTGATTTTCAGACTCGGCGTTAGCATCCGACGGCGATGAATTCATGGCAAAGTTCACGATTCTGGACGATTGGCAGTCCGCTTGTTCAATTCATTCCACTGCGGCAGACCGACTGCGTTCGATCTCACATCTGCGGATTGATTGGGCTACTCCGGTCAACGATAATTTCTCCATCCTATCCACCTGCATCGTTCGGAAACACCATGCCCCACCTCAATCGCCCGATCTCAAGTCTTGCTGCCGTTCAGCGTCGTGTGCCAGCGGACAAAGCCCGTCGCGTTGCTATCGTTGTGTTTGCCATTGGCTGGCTACTGCTCATGCTGTCTGCCGCGAGTTCTGCGGACGAATCAAAGGCAAGGCTAACGATCAACGACCTGAGCAAGGTCGACGCAGACTTTCGATTCACGGGTGAATACCAGGGCTGCATCAAGAATTCCAAAGGCGTCAGCGAGCTCACCGGCTTGCAGATCGTGGCTTTGGGTGACGGCCAGTTCCGTGCAATGTACTACGAACGCGGGCTCCCAGGATCAGGCTGGGATCGTCAAAAGCGAGAAGTCTTGAAGGGGCAACTGTCGGGAGACCTCCTGGAACTGGTGGGCGAAACCCGACGCGTTGAAATGGTGAATCTCTCTCCCACTGTTTACGACAACGATGGCAAGATCGTAGGCACACTTGGCAAGATACACCGTGTTAGTCCTACGATGGGTATGCGTGCTCCACCAAATGCATTGACGCTGTTCGACGGCACGGATACGAACGCGTTTAAGAACGGTCGCATGACCGAAGATGGCTTGCTGGAAGAAGGCACCGAACTGCTTTCGATGTATCGCAACTTCACGATGCACGCAGAATTCCGTTTGCCGTACATGCCACACGCACGTGGCCAGAATCGGTCCAACAGCGGCTTCTATCTGTTGAGCAGTTACGAAGTACAAGTGCTGGATTCGTTTGGACTGGAAGGCATCAAGAACGAATGCGGTGCCTTGTATCGCTACAAGCAACCAGACATCAACATGTGCCTGCCACCACTTCAATGGCAGACCTATGACATCACATTTCGTTCGCCCACTTTCGATTCAGCGGGCAACAAGATCTGTAACGCAAGAATCACCGTGCTGCACAACGGTGTTGCCGTGCACAACAACTTTGAAGTCGAGCGAAAGACTGGCGCCGGCAAACCAGAATCCCCTGCACCACGACCAATCAAGCTTCAGGATCACAGCAATCCCGTGCGTTATCGCAACATCTGGCTGATCGACCTCGATCGTCCGTGTGGCTGCTACGTGACTCGTTAATGCGGGAGGAACCAATTCCAAGTTCCCCCGGCGTTCTGGCAAAACTCAGCGACAGGGGCAACCTCACAGCCCCTGCAACCGTCACGATCGCCACCCTTTGTTAGCGAGCTGCGGCCTCGATCATCCACACTCGCCGACTGCGAAATCGGGCAAACCTACATTTGAATGACCCCATCATTCATTCGTCACAAATCAGGTTTGTCATGGAACCAGCAGTCGATCTTGCTGACATGCGAGCGACCCATCGTGTCGCCCCCAGCCAGCCCACGGTTACGATCTTCGGTAACGGAATTAAGCCCATTCAGGTCCGACTGCTGGATGAGTCGTTTGGCGGCATTGGTGTCCTCGTCCCTGACCACGTGACGCTTGGCAAGGAAGTAGACGTTGAGCTATCGCAGGCGCTGGGCGGAATTCGCAGCGTCGCATTGGTTCGAAACATTCAACCAACCAACGACGGTAGTCGAGTCGGACTAGAGTGGAAAGCACTCGCTCTATCTCGCTACCTGAATGACGTCCTTCAAGCCGGAAAAGTCTCTCGAAAACACGGTTCGCTGAGCCGTATTCTTCCCGGCGGTTTGTCCGTGATGTGGAAGTTGTACGAGGGCGGACGTTGGGAGCACATTCTTGACAGCGCTGATCGACTTGGCGAAGAAGCCCAAGAAGGCAATGCCTCTGAGCTGTTAGGTTCGATCGCGGACTTCAAGAGCGAAGTTAGCTCCGCGATCGAAACAAAGAACAACAATCAGATTCGCGAAAAGGTGCGTCTTGCGCTAGACAAGCTGATCCTCAAGTGCATTCGAGTCATCAGTTAACCATCCGACAGCCATCAGCGGCGACGTCGATAACCCAACAGACAAACCGCCGCGATTCCTACCAGTAATTGCCCACTTGGCTCTGGCACACCAGGTGAAACGAAGTTCACCTGGGCAACAATCGATCTTGCGCCGGACGGCTGGAATGTGAACTCAAGGTCGGCACCTTTGTCGCTGTCCCATTTGATGAACGGCAAACGGATCCAGTTAACCGGCACGGGCTCACTGGACGTGAACTTCGCAAACGTCGACGTCCGCTCCTCCGCAACGTCAAACGGTGAAAAGTCGCTGGTCGTTACGAACTCCAAAGCTCCGCTAGGCGACCGGACTTCGAAGCCGTCAATCAACTGCCCGGATCCTGAGAACGCAATGCTTCCACCATTGAAGCTCACTGGCACGAATACCACGTTCGGTCCGGGGTAATCG
>CAYQMZ010000455.1:0-6568 GCA_964418725.1 uncultured Pirellulaceae bacterium | reverse complement strand
GCCTAGGACTGGCAGTCTCCCGGAAAATTGGCAACGCCGTAAAGCGGAACGCCTGGAAGCGGCGGATTCGCGAGGCGTTTCGAAACCAGCTGGATCAGTTACCGCAGGGCTACGATTTCGTCGTGCTGCCTCGACGTGGAGCAAAGCTGGATAGCGAACGGATTTCTCACTCCATCGTTTCGCTGGCTCGTCGTTTGGAGAAGCGTGCTCTCAAACGCTCGCAGAAGCCCAAAGGAGCAGGGGGCGACAAGGAAGGACAAACTACGTCGCAGGGCCGGGGCCAGAAACACTACGGTCGTGGCAGGGCAAAGCGTGAGGAAGCAACGGACGCGCCGAAGTCCAGTGGTCGGCAAGACTCGGGTGAGCCATGAATGCGGGCCCCGCCAAGTCTAAGTTGTTGTCCGCGATAACGAGGTTTTTTCGCGACTACTTTTCACTCCTTTGGATGGCACCGAGTCGAATGATTGGGGTGTCGATTCGGTTTTATCAATACGCGATTAGCCCGCTTTTCGGGCCCACGTGTCGCTTTCGCCCCACGTGTTCTGAGTATTTTCTGCTAAGCGTAAAAAAGTACGGCGCGATCCGCGGAAGCTGGCGGGGATTCCGCAGGATTATGCGTTGTCACCCGTGGAATCCAGGCGGTTTCGACCCGCCTTAGCCGAATTGTTTACTCAGCTTCACATTGCGTGCGGTTTGAGGTGCGAAGAGCCGGTCTACTTAGCCATTGCAGCCCAAACTACTTCGCCCGCAATAATGGTCCGCGAGACGCGAATTGATTACGTAGGAGCGACCAGTCCTCAGATTGATTCGCTGCCAAATGCGGCAGGCGACTATACTAAGGCAGTACGTTTGTCGAACACTACGGCGCGGACAGAATGGTCTCAAGCAGCGAATCAACGACAGGAAAGCGACCGCCATCGGCGGACTCAGCACCGTCGTTGGCTTTGACATTGTTGCTGACCATCGCAGGGATCTTCATCGTTCGCGCCATCATGCCGACGCTTGTCGAGCAAGTCTACTACTCGATGGAACGAGGTAAGCAGCGCGCCCAGTTCGACGTGGCATCTGAGCAGTTGAGCGGTGAGCCAATCGCCCAGCTCTCGAAGGCTTCTCAGTTGGTCAGTCGGCGTATCGCGCCTAGCGTCGTACACATCGACACGCGCCGCGAAAAGCTGTCGCTCGGGCCTGACTTTAAACTCGGTGGCGTCGAACTTGTCTCACGCGAAGAGTTCGAGATCAGCGAGCAGGGTTCTGGCGTCATTATGAGCGATGACGGGGAAATTCTGACAAACCATCATGTGATCAAAGGAGCAGAGCAGATAAGGGTCACGCTTTGCGACAACCGCAGCGTTGAAGCTCGAGTCATCGGTATCGATCGGGTTGCTGATTTGGCTTTGCTTAAGATCGACGATGTCGACGGCTTGGTTCCGGCCATTTGGAGCGACAGTGATTCCTTGAGAGAGGGCGCGTTCGTCTGGGCCGCTGGAAGTCCCTACGGTCTTTCGAAAACCACCACGTTCGGAATTCTCAGTGCCACCGAACGCACCGACGGACCCTATCGAAGTTATCTGCAAAGTGATGCCGCCGTCAGTCCAGGGAACAGCGGCGGTCCTCTGGTCGACGCAACAGGTGGCGTCGTTGGCATCAACACGGCCATTGTCGGCCATGTATTTCAGGGAATCAGTTTGGCGATACCTTCAAACCGTGCGATTGATGTCTACGAGAGGATCCTGAAGCCGCAGGTGGAATCGAAGACTGTCGAACGCGACGGTTGGCTCGGCGTCCGATTTGCCGAAAACGGTAAAGACGTCGGTCGTGGTGCTCTAATCGCGGGTCTAATTGACGGAGATTCGCCAGCAAAAGTTGCCGGGATTCGTCCCGGCGATCTGGTCACGTCCTGGAATGAGCGGACTGTGCGTTCGGACTCGATGTTGCGAGCATTCGTCGCCAACACGGATGTTGATTCCGTGGTGACTCTGACTATCCAGCGTGCTGGCGATTCACGCCAAGTGGACGTTACGATTGGTGCGAAGCCGCTACAGTTCTATTAAGATCTCTTGGGCTGTTTCCAGGCCCACTTGTATTCCTCCGTCGCACCACGCGATCTGTCTGTTCGCTTGAGTCCTTTTCGCATGAAGCGTGTCTGTCATATCTCTCCCGTCCACGACATGGCGGACAATCGAATCTTCTATCGGGAGTGTCGCTCACTGGCAGATGCCGGTTATCTTGTCGCCTGGGTCGTGCAGCACGAACAGGATGATGTCGTCGCTGGCGTGCAGGTCCTGGCGCTCCGCAGGACAGGATCGAAGATCTGGCGGTGGCTATTCGCTGGGTGGGAAGCCCTTTATCGGACTGTGCGGTGGGAAGCCGATATCTGTCACTTTCACGACCCAGAGTTCATTCCCTACGCGCTCTTGCTGCGTTTGCTGGGGAAGCAAGTGGTCTACGACATCCATGAAGACTACGTCAGTGCGATTAGTCAGAAATTCTACATTCCCAAGTTCCTGCGGCGTCCATTGAGCCGGCTGTTTGGAAAGCTGGAAGTCACTGTTGCTGGCTGTTTTCACCAAGTGATCGCCGAGCGTTACTACAGCGAGCGATTTCCGAACGCCACGCCCGTACTGAACTATCCGGTGATCGAAAAGCAGACCGCATGCGGTCGCTCGGAAACCGCTTTGCTCTATACGGGCAAAGTTCATTTGTATCGTGGTGCCATGATCCACGCCCAAATTCCGAGTCTCGTGCCGGGGACGACGGTGTCCTTTGTTGGGCGGTGTGCGCCGGAGTTGCATCGTGATGTTGTCGCCAATAACCAGCCGCATCTTGATCAGCTCTCATTCGTGGGCGTCGGGCAGAATGTTCCGTTCATGGACATCGTCAAGCAGTACCGGGAGGGAAGTTGGTTAGCAGGCTTGGCCATCTTCCCGCCGAACGAGCACTTAGATCGCAAAGAGTTGACGAAGTTCTTCGAGTACATGACTTACGGGCTGCCAATTGTCGCGTCGAACTTTCCTGTTTGGCGACAACTGGTCGAGGACAATGGGTGCGGGATATGCGTTGATCCCAACGACAGCGGGCAGATCGTTGACGCGATTCACCGTCTGCAGGATGAAAAATTTTGGAACGAGATGTCCGCAAACGGCATGCGCACCGTTCGCGAGAAGTTTTCATGGAAGTCGCAAGAGTCGAATTTGCTAGGGCTATATCAATCGCTCGGTGATTCGCACGGAAGGAAGTCATGACAGCAGCCAACGATATCGATCTGTTGCAGATTCGCCAGAATACGTTTCTGCGTGACTTGGTTTATGAAGAAGAAATGTCGTCCACGAATACGGTGGCAAACGAGTTGGCGGCAAAGGATTGTCAGACGCCGCTGCTTGTGATTGCCCAGCGTCAAACAGCCGGTCGCGGTCGTAGTTCCAATACGTGGTGGTCTGGCGACGGGGCGCTTACTTTCACGTTGCTGTTAGATTTACCAGTGCGTGATGTGGCGGATATCGGTCCATTTTCTCTCACGGTTGGGCTTGCGATGTGCCAAGCCCTGGAGAGATTCGCACCGGGAGCGGACTTTGCGTTGAAGTGGCCCAATGACGTCTATCTGAATGAGAAGAAGGTTTGCGGTATTCTCATCGAACGTCCTGTCGCAACGGAACCGCGACTGTCGATCGGCGTCGGGTTGAACGTCAATAACTCGCTTCGCGAGGGGCCCGACGAACTTCGCACGAAGGCGACTTCGTTGTTGGATGAATTGGAGGTCGAGCAGGCGCTGACGCCGATCTTAGTGGCGTTCTTAAGGCGGATGGAAGATTTGACGCGCGAGCATCTGCACTCGCGGGACCACCTTATGGACCAGTGGCGCGCGTACTGCATGCTGACAGGGCGACACGTTACGATCGAGCAGCAACAATCCTCAAAGGTTGTAGGACTTTGTCGGGGTGTTGATAGTCACGGTGCGCTGCTCGTACAAACCGATACTGGTGAAGTGCGTTGCATCTCGGGTACTGTCGCCCACATTGGTGACCGAGTTTAGTTGCAGGTTGCCGCACGCATCAGTGGCTGCCCCAGCTACCGCGGTACATGAACGCTGTTGGTAAACAGTGCGGCCTGCGGCACGATGTCGTTCCTACGTACTCTCTGATGTGGAAAGGTGTGAACTAGCGCCTTTCCGCACCGAATCGGTTTGTGGGCATGTCGCATCGAATGGCTATAATCGGCCGCGGATTCAATTCTAAGTGCGGTGAGATGACTGATGCGAACCATCCTCTTTGTTGCACTGTTGGTATCGCTCTTTTCGGCTCATGGTTTCGCTGGAACGATCGACGAGTTGGTTGTCGAATTGGATGACCTAATTGATCGTCAAGTTTCCGACTACGAAGAGATCTTTGCGAAAGCAAAGCACCTACGACGCACGGGTGTCGAGAGGAATAGTCGGGAGATTGAGACACGCGGTCTAGTTCGGCTGGCGTTCTCGAACATCATCTATGGGAGATGGGATCCCGAGTGGGTGCAATGGCGAGATCGGGCCTCGCAGCTGAGTGAACGACTACCCAACCCCAACATTGCGAAAGCCGAATTGCTGGTCCACATGGGCTTCATTCGTGCCACGTATCTGCACGAATTCAAAGAGGGAATTCAGGATGTGCGCGACGGGATTGTTATCGGCGAATCGTTGGGAAGTGATCGATTTCTTGCCCGTTCCCATCGCCTACTGGCGTCCATCTTGCGCCTGGACGGGCAGGCGTACAACTCGATTGAAGCACTAAAGATCGCCACGCTTTTTGCTCGTCGAGCCGGCGATCCACAGCAAGAATTCTACGCTGTCTCTTTGTTGATTCACTTCATGGGCGGTAATGGATTAGATGTTGCGGCTCTTGAGGAACGCGGTAAAGAGTTGAGTGAGAAGCTCGAGATTGAGCCCTGGTTCATGCGCAAGTCGGACGATCTTGTCGATCAAGCAATCGCTGGTTTGGAGGATATCGATACGTTGCTCACTGAACCGGCGACGTCTGTTGGACAGGAACTCGCAGTTGCTGCCGCGTGGGCCGGCTACTTGCTGGACCATTTCGGTCAAGTGGAGGACTGGGAGCAAGTAGAAAAGTACCTCGGGTATGCCGAACGTTTGGCGGAGAGACGTCAAAACGAAGCCGGCCTCATGTCGCTGCGAGCACATCGCGCCGGAGTTATGGCTCGGCAAGCGAAGTTTGCTGAAGCAGAAGAGCACATAAGTGGTTACATCAAGATGCTGGAGGATCAGGATAGCACGATCACCTTGCGGATGATCTGCCAGTGGTTCGGCAATCAGGTTGGCAGCGGCGGCGATCAGGTACGGGCCTTGAGCTGGTATCAGAAGGCGGCTGAAATGGAGGAATGGGACGAATTGCAGCGGTCGATGGACGCGTCGGCAAACGCCTATTACGAGACCGTTCTGAACACGAGGCAGTTGAATCAGACCATTCGGCGTCGTGACGATTCACTGGCCCGAGCGCGGCTCTTGCTGATTTGCATCCCGTTGCTGGGCGTCACCGCATGGCTTTGGAAGGAGTCTCGAACCTACCGAGCAAATGAACGCCGGCTGCAGGAACAGGTTGAGCAACAGACGAAATCGCTTCGCCAAGCCAAAGAACAGGCTGAACAGCAAAACCGGGCGAAGACCGAATTCATCGCCCGAATCAATCACGAGTTGCGAAATCCGCTTACGGCGATCGTGGCTTGCAGCGAGATTCTGGCGAATCCAAATCACGACCCTAGTTCGGCTCAGAACGCAAAAGACGTGCTGCAGGCGTGTACCCAAAATCTTCTTGATTCGATCGACGAAGTCCTAGACTTTTCGCAGATCGAAGCAGGAAAGCTGGAGCTGAACATTGTGGAGTTCTCTCCACGCGAAATGATCGATGCCGTAGCCAAGATTGTCGGGACGCGCGTGTCGTCATCTGTGCAAGTCGGGTTTCACGTGGATGCTGCAGTTCCCGCTTTGATTCGAAGCGATGAAGCAAAGCTGCGGCAGACGCTTTGTAATTTTGGGCTGAACTCTGCGCGGCACACTTCGGACGGCGTGATTCGCTTTGAGTGCCGTCCGATGGCAAACAAGAACAGCCTGCTGTTTCGCGTTGTAGATACCGGCGAAGGGATGGACAGGGAATTGCAGGATCATATGTTCGAGCAATTCGCGTCGCAAAGACAGAAGCCAGGAACTGGGTTGGGGTTGTATATCAGTAAAGCGTTCGTCGAACTAATCGGTGGCGAGATTTCATGCCAATCGGTACCCGGCAAAGGGACAATCATGGAAGTCAAGATTCCGTACGATTGTGTTCCGTCGGCGGAGAGTTCACGCGATACACCGTCGGCGATGTCGATCGCGGATAGCAGTGTCCTGATTGTCGACGACGAACCCGCAAACCGGCAAGCGATTGCACGACTGGTGGAGTTGTACGGAGGGCAGGCAAATCAGGCCTCGTGCTGGGAAGATGTCGCGAGTGTGATCGACGAAACGCAGATGGAGCTTGATGTTGTGCTGTTGGATTTGCGGTTGCCTGACGTTGACGGCTACGAGATTGCACGCCGAATTCGG
>CAYQMZ010000454.1:0-6571 GCA_964418725.1 uncultured Pirellulaceae bacterium | reverse complement strand
ACGGGGTTTTGCGTGGCAATCACGATGAACGGGGGCTGCAGCCTTCTGGTCGCACCGTCGACGCTCACCGATCGCTCCGCCATCGCTTCCAGTAAGGCAGCCTGTGCACGCGGCGTTGCTCGGTTAATTTCATCTGCCAGAACCAACTGAGCGAAAATCGGGCCGGGCCGAAATTCGAATTCAGATGACTTCTGATTAAAGATGGACATACCTGTAATGTCCGTCGGCAACAGGTCTGGTGTGCACTGAATACGTTTGAAGCTGCACCCTACACTCCCGGCGAGAGCCCTGGCCAACATCGTCTTCGCGACGCCGGGCACGTCTTCCAACAGAATGTGACCTTCGCACAACCACGACGCCAGTGCCAAAACGATCTGCTGTCGTTTGCCGACGATTACTTGTTCCACATTCGCGACAATTCGCTTCGCGATTTCCGGTACTTGCACCACATTACCTCATCACCTGTTCTGCCCGGAACATTATGAGCACAAGCCGGTTCAAATGCCAAACTAACTTCGCGACAGTCAGCTTCGCGTTTCAAGCCCTTGCCAACATCGCTGGCGAGAATCACTGGCCAACCTCGCTGGCGATTGTCGCTGGCCCGAACCTGGTCGCCTAAACCGCGTTGCCAGCAATCCAACCAGTAGTCCAGGCATTCTGAAAGTTGAAGCCACCGGTGACCGCATCAACGTCCAGTACTTCGCCAGCAAAGAACAAACCTGGAACGAGACGGCTTTCCATAGTTCGAAAGTCCACCTCGCTCAGCTTCACTCCCCCGCAGGTCACAAACTCTTCTTTGAACTGACCTTTGCCCCGTACTTGAAACTCGCCGCTAACCAATTCACTGATCAGCTTCTGCTGCACTTTCTTGGGAAGCTCGGCCCATCGAGTGTCTGTGGCTCCGCAATGCGCCACCAATGACTTCCAAATTCGTTTCGGAATCGGCCACGGACAAACGGACTCCACGCTTTTTTTGGCGTGCTCCATTTTGAGTCCAATCATTGCTTGCCGAACGTCGTCCGCTTTGGCATCGAACAGCCAATTGACGCGTAGCGTGGCTTGGTAGTGTGCATCGTGCAACTCACGTGCAGCCCAGGCAGACAACTTCAAAACAGCCGGCCCGCTCATTCCCCAATGTGTAATCAGCAATGGGCCCGATTGTTTGAAGGTCTTTGATTCGGTGATCAGCTGACACGAAACGTTCGATGCCGCAACACCCTGCAATTCTGTAATTCGTGCATCCGTGATCTGAAAGGTAAACAGGGAGGGAACGGGAGCGATGATTTGATGTCCCATACTGCTCGCCAAGTCGTACCCACCACGAGCACCTCCCGTTGCTAGTACCACGCGGTCGGCCACCAACTCTTCTCCGTCGGTCGTGGCAACTGTGAATCGTCCGTCCACCGTTCGAATCTGCGAGACCCGAGCAGAAGTCCGAACGCTAACGCCCAGTTGATGCGATGTATCGCGGAGACATTCGACGATAGTCATCGAGTCATCCGTCACGGGAAACATCCGGCCATCCGGCTCAACCTTCGTTTGCACGCCGCGGGCAGCAAACCACTCGACGGTATCCTGCGGCTGGAACTTCGCAAACGGTCCGCGTAGCTGCTTACCACCGCGTGGATAGTTGGTCACCAGCTCGCGTGGATCAAAACAGTGGTGCGTTACGTTGCAGCGTCCGCCGCCAGAGATACGCACTTTTGCAAGAACGTCTTTCGCTGACTCAAGAATAGTGACGCGATGACCGCATTCGGCTGCCGCAATCGCTGCAAAGAATCCGGCGGCGCCGCCACCGATGACGAACACCGTTTTGGGGCCGGCGTGTTGCGACTGATTCTTAGTCAATTCAGATCTTAGCTGTGCATCCGAGGCAACGGGTCACCTTCGGCAATGATCTGTGCCTCGGCCGCTGCTAACTCAGTCAGTCGATCATTGATCACCTGTTCGTCGGTAAACAGCTTCGCGAGCCGTACGTAAGTCGTGTGGTGCCTAGCTTCCGACTCAAACAGACTTCCATAGAATTCAGCCAACTCAGGATCTCGATCTTGAATGTGATCTCGCAACACGCTGAACCGCTCGCACGATCGAGCTTCGATCAGACTTGCAATCAATAGGCGGTCGATGGCTCGTTCGGGTGTTCCTTTGCGAATGAGTTCGTGCAATTTCCGACCGTAACCGCCCGGCGTGAGATTCCGAAACTTAATTCCGCGAGCCGGCAACAGGTCCAGCACCATCGTGAAGTGTTCAAGCTCCTCGTTGACGATTTCAGTCATCTCTCGAGCCAACTCTTCATACTCTACGTAGGCGAACAGCAAATTCATTGCTGTGCCCGCCGCCTTTTTCTCGCAGTGCGCGTGATCAATCAGAATCTCATCCAGATGGTCATCAACCTGTGCGAGCCATCGATCGGAAGTTTCGGAATGCAGACTGAGCATAGACTGTGACTTGCTTGTACTCTCAGATTTGTCGTGTTTGATGCAGGACAGCATAACGCACTGTTCACGGAAACGGCAGGCGTGGACTTGAGGTGCCCGCATCCCATTAGCGGTGCCTATAGCGAACGGACATCTAAAGCCATGGTCGATGCATCACGCACGATCGACTCACCTTCTTCCAGCCCAGCCAATACAACCGCGAACTCCGTGTTACTGTCGCCGATGGTGATCTCTCGTCGTTGCGGCTTTTGCGGGTCGTCTACCCAACAGTAAGTGCCCTCGTCGGTCTCGACGACCGCAGAAATGGGGATGAGAAGCTGATCTTTGTATTCGGCGAGTACGATTTCCACTTCGGCACTCATTCCCGGCATCAGCCCAGGTTGCTGAGGCAATTCTACGATCGTGTCGTACTTCACCATGTTTCCGCGCCACCATCCTGTCGGCTGTGCCGCGGACGCCACTGAAACGACGCTGCCCATCATGTCTCCGTTGGGCACTCGGACGTGCACGACCATTCCCGGTTTGACACGATCAATCATCGTTTCGTGGATTCCTACTTTGACTTGCATCTGCGACAGGTCAGGCATCAGCAACAAAGTTTGGTCTTTGTGAACGGTGGCTCCCTCGACAATATCGGGCGTACGTTTCCACTGCTTGGACTTGGGGTAGATCACGAGCCCGTCGCGATCGGCTCGAATGACACAACGTTCCATCTCTGCCTGCGCCAGAGCAATCCGCTGTCGATCCAAAGCCAGTACTTCCTCGTGACCGTCAGCCGCAGCCACGGCGGCAGCCCACTCGCCACGCAGGTTCGTGAGCTCTTCGTCTTTCGTAAAATCGTTGAGCACTTCGATCTCCGCCTTCTTCGCCTCCAAGGCAAGTTGGGCGCGAGTCACGGCAAACTCTTTTTCACGAACCTCCAACTCATTCGCGTAGCCACTCTCGGCAACTCGCTTCGTGTGAACAAGTATGTTCTGAACGGAACGCAGGCTGGCTTCCAGGATGGCCAAGTCTTTTTCGAGCGTCAGCAACTCCTTGCGATATCGTCCTTCCAGATACTCTTGGATTGCCAATTTTGCTCGATTTGCCTGCGCGCGGTGTGTCACAGCCGCGTCCTCGGACAGGTACGCAAACTTGGTACGCTCATGCAGGTACTCTTCGATCTGCTTGTTTTCCAACCGCACCAGTTCATCACCCTTAAGAACGCGCGTGCCACTTTCGACAACCCAGTTGATGGTGCTCGCGCCACGAACGCGGCACTTAATCTTCTCGCTGTTTCCGCTCTCAAGTGTTCCCTGCTCCGTCAGTGTGGCCCGCAAGTCTCCGCGTTTCACTTGAACAACGTCTTCACTTCCAGCGAGGAATTTCGCTTCAGAGACGGTCGCCAATGGATCGTTGACCACTTCATTCCCGGCACCGATTCCAGACCTCACGATAATGAACTGTTCGTTGCTGTCTCCCAACTCAACAGTTCTGCGTTCGAGAGACTTGGTCCCGTGTTCGATCCAGCAATAGTGTGCTTCGTCCGTTTCTACGACAGCAGTTAGCGGTATCGTCAGGACGTCATCGTGTTCGGCAAGTGTGATCTGGACATCGGCTGTCATACCAGGCTTTAGCCCCAACGCTTCAGCTTCTGGCGTCATTGGCAGCTTGACGGTGGTTTCATAACGGACCGTGTTTCCGGACCACCACCCCGCCGGACTAGCAACGGAAGCAACCGAATCCACGATCGTATCCACATAGCCTTCGGCAAACTGAACTCTCACTGGCGAGCCTGCATGGACGCGATGCACAATCGACTCATGAATTCCAACGGAGACCTGCATCTGAGTCAGGTCAGGCATTAACAACAACACTTGATTGTTGCGAACGCTGGCCCCTTCGGTAACGTCCGGCGTATCCTTCCATTTTGCCGTCGACGGATAGATCACAAGTCCGGCCTGTGGCGCGCGGATGGTTGACTTCGCGAATTCTTCCTGGGCTAGATCCAATCGCCCCTGCTCTAGCTGCAATCCGGCGGTGCGTCCCTTGAGTCGCGCTTGTGTTGCCACCAGATTCCCTTGCAGCGTTTCCATCTGCATCGCTTTGGTGAGTCGAGACAGCACGTCGATTTCGGTATTCGTCACCTCAAGCTCGAGCGTCGCTTCCCGAACCGCAAATTGATTACCTTCGACTTCTAGTTTTGTCACATAGCCCTTCGTGAAGAGATCCTGCGAGTTGCCCAGGATTTTTTCAGACAAACGCAGATTCCGCTCAGCCGTTTTTTTTTGATTCTGCAGCAATTCTATCTGCGAGCGATATCGCCCTTTCAGATAGGCATCGATCGCGATCTTTGCCTTCGACACGTCCGCCTTTGTTCGCGCCAACTGTGCCTTCGCGATATTCGTATCTGTCTTTCCGAGGCTGACAGTCTCTTCGATCACTTTTGTATCTAGCCGGACTAGTTCGTCGCCTTCTGCCACGGTGCTACCAGACGGGATTACCCAAGTAACCGTGCTATGTCCGCCGCGTCCTCCATAGCCGCCGCGAATCTCGCACTTTATTTCCGCGTTTCGTGAGCTCTCCAGCGTCCCCTGCTCGCTCACAACCACCGTCAGTTTGCCTGAGCGAACAGTATGTGTCGTGACCGCCGCCTGCCTTCCATCGTTCGCGGCAATCGGAGTACGCTCCGCAAGTCCCCACACGGAAAGAAAGATTGCCAAGACGCCAGCGGTCCAAGCAACAACCTTTCTCATGCGCGTTGATGATGTGCTGGATTGAGAGGTCATCAACTTACGACGCAACAAAGGAAGCGGGACACTCACATCATACAAGCAGTATGAGGCCGAAACGAATTCCGTTGTTTTGAATCGTTACGCACCGTTACTCTGTCTTCGCCCTGGGATCGCGATCTAAAAGAACAACAGGGCCACGACACAGCCAAAACACGCGATTGCCAGATTGCTCATATTCGAAGCCGACGCTGACGAAAGTGCAGTATTCAGGTCGGGTGCTTCGACACGTTCATAGTTCGTCACGGCAACGTTCATTTCGGGCAAAGACGTCACCAATGCGCCGAGGAAGTAGTGCAGCATGTAAAACACGGAAGCGCCGAGCAGCAGCGACAACTGCTTCGAATAAAGCTCAGTGGCCGATAGAAACAACACATTCATGATGTAGCAACAAATGCAAAGCCCGAGCGTCCCCAGCAAGAAATACGTCCAACTGGGAACGTGCTCTTCTTCGTCGATATCTTCGAACAACTCAGGGCGACTCTTTCGCAGTTGGCTGTCCTTCCAAATGTAGATTGCGATTCCCGCAGCACAGAGAACGGCAGCCCCCAACAGGGCAAGCTTCGAAGGCGGTTGTGCGTCTTTGATCATGCGAAAGGACGAATAAGACAACAGGAACATGACGAGAGACATGATGAGGTGCCAAGCAATCAGCAATCTCTCGGTGCGAATTAGCTGCACGAAATCGGCGAATGAATGCTTACTCTTCCACCAAAGCCGAAAAGCGGTCCAGCCTAACGCGACGAAGAAGATCAAATAGATGTTGGCAAAATTGGACCCGAGTGGCGTGCCAATACCTCCGTATCGTTTCGCTCCGGTCGCAACGAATAGCGAGATCACCATCATGGCAACCTCAGGGTTGTTCGTGCTGCAGTTGATAACCAGCGTTCGATACTGCCGACCGAGATGCTTGCCTGCTAGTCCGGCAGCCGAGTTGACCATCAGGTCCGTAACCCAAGGGATTACTTTCACGCTCAAGAAGAAGGTAAAGACGCCGACCAACGGCAAGAAAACCAGGTCACCGCCAACAGCAGCGTGCAGCGCCACGATGCTCTCTACACCGGTATCCAGTTCGGCTAATTCCTTCTCCAACTCTCGCGCTCCGGATCCCGCGACGCGCGGGCGTTAAACTGGTTCGGTTCTTGTAGAGGCCGATACCGATAATAGACCTCTAAAGTCAATGCACCCAACGCCGTGGCATAGACCTTACCACCACTAGTCCCCCAAACGGAGTCTGCACTCCAACTTCCGTCACCCTGTTGTCGGCCGACCAACGTTTTCTTGACCGACCGATTCCAACGATGCCAGTTGTCGTCTTGCAGGTGATAAAGTGCCAGTGTCCCGTAGTACCAGTAGTAGTAG
>CAYQMZ010000453.1:0-6574 GCA_964418725.1 uncultured Pirellulaceae bacterium | reverse complement strand
CAACAGTAGATCAATGGACTTATTCGGGTCTTCTTCAACCCACACACTCAATAGTGCCGCCTTAATGCGCGATTCCGCTTGAGCGTATTCGCCGAACCCTGAAAGTAACGAGCTCAGTCGATAGACGGCGTGGAAGGACCTGTCTTCAATGTGCTCTAGCATCGGCACGGCTCGGCGGGCATAGCCGTTGCGAATGAGTACATCGGAAAGCCGTTCGATGAACTCGATGTCGTCAGCGTGCTTCTGCCAGTCCTTGTAAAGCGTCAGCAATACACGTCGTTTTGCTGGGGGAATTCGCTTGATTGAGGCCGCAGCGTTCAGATACGGCTGCCACAGTGACTCGTTTTCTGGGTGGCTGGCAAGTTGTTCGGACAGGATTTCAAATGCCGCCTCGGATCGGGCTTGTTCTTCGGCGAAGGCTCCTCGAATGCGACTGTTTACGGCGGACTCCAGCAGCAACTGACCATGCGCAATCGGGTTTTGCTCGACATGCGAATTCGATAGCAGCCACTCGTAGTGCTCCGCAGCCTGCTCGTGGTCCCCCAGACTCTTCAGGCTTCTCGCCATCAAGCCGTGTAGTTCGGCATCGTTGTGAAAACGCAGGATGGCGCTCTTTGTCAGTTCGAGTGCCGCTCCTGGTTGTTCAATGAACGATAGAGCTCGCGCCAGATTAGCGGCGAATGAAGGCGTGTCCGGGTGCACATCTCGAAGACTGTGGATCTCCCAGACGAGTTGAATGTCGACCGGTTCGTGGGTATCGCAGCCGTGCAGCGCCGAAAGGTATGGCAGCCACAGTGAAACCTTGTCGATGTCGTTCTTGATCTTCTCGCGTAGCGTCTTGACCGCTTGCTGGCTGAGGTGCGATGCACGAGCGAAATTGCGCAGCGAGCTGGCGTTTTGAGCGGCACCCAGCAGCACTTGTTCACGGAAAGTTGACAGGGGGGCTTGCTTGCGATGCGACTTTTGACGCGCTCCCGGCGTTGATTGAGGTTGTAGGTTAGCCAGCAGGAACTTGTACTGATCTTCCGCTTCGATCCACTGGCCCGCGGCCTGTAACGCTTGAGCCAGCCGCAACCTCAACTCCTTCGATTGAGATTTGCGTTCCGTCAGCGTGTACAGCAGCGGAATCGATCGTCGCACTTCCTTGGCGGACAGCAGTACGTCCTTCAAACGTTCGACGAACTCCGTGCTTTCGTACAGCTTCTGCCGCCGTTCATAGATTTCAAGAACCAGTTCCTTGTCGCGGGAACTCAATTCGCCGTAACCAGCAATTGCTGACAGGAACGGGATCCAAGCGATCGATTGATCTGGAGCTGTCTTCACCTGACTGCGGAGAAGCGTCAACGCTTGGGCATACAGTTCGGATGCCGCCTCGGACTCTTCAAGCACACCCAGATTACTGGCGGCGGCTAGCAGTAGGGAAACTTGTGACTCTCGATTGTCCACCAACGCTTTGGACGTCAGCAGCGAATCGTAAATTTCTCGAGCCTGCTGATTCTTGCCCAAACGCAGCAACACGTTGGCTCGGCGGAATGCAAAGTCGCTGCCGAGTTGCACTTTGGGACGATTCGATTTGCGAGCGTCTGCGGTTTTTTCCTTTTGGCCTTTTGCCGAGTTTTTCTCAGCTTGAGCCAATTCGTCGAGCACCTGCAATGCGAACAGGTCCTGCTTGATACGCGAAAGGGCGTCTGAAAGACGCATCGTGACATCCACGTTCCGAATCAGCGATCGTGAATTGAAAATGTCGATGACGGCTTCTTTGACCGTTTCGGAGTGATTTCGTGAACCTGCAACTGCGTTTAGGAACGGCATCCAAATCTGCGAGTCCTCGTGATTCGCTTCATAGAGTTGTAGGAAGCACTGCAATGCCGCGTCGTAGCGATTTGACGCCTCTTGCATCGCCCCTCGGCGAGAGCTGTTGAGGGCAGCGGCCAGCAAGAGTTCACCGCGTTCCCTCGCATCCGCCGGAATCGCTTGTGTGGAGAGTAGCTGTTCGTAGTGTGCGGCGGCTGCATTCACTTCACCCATGCGGTACAGAATCCGCGCGAAGACTAGCTGCAGTTCGGTTGCGTTCGGATGTAGTTCCAACAACGGTTCGACTAGCGGCGCCGAGTCGTCTGGCTCGAGGCAATTGTTCAAAGCACGTGCCAACGTCGTAATGAATCGTTGGTTGGCTTCGAACTTGTTTCGCTGGCCAAACATTCGCATCGCGAAGTTCGTGTCTTCTTGGGTGACGAAATCCAACTGCGCGATCGCTTCAAGCATGACCGTGCTGACCTGCTGTTCTCGGTCGCCAGAGAGCTCGGGTAGCAGCTTGTCGGCAAACGCCAGGGACTCACGCAATTGCTTGTTCCAAACAAGTGCCTCGGTGAGTGCAATTTTTGATTCGGTATCGTCCGGGAAGTCCCGCAAGATCGCTCGGTACTCCCGAATGGCTGTCTCAAAGTCTTGAGCCCACGAGTCGACATTGGCAACGCTCTTTCGGGCACGTAGGGTCGGCCGCTCATTCGCCAGTTGCACCAATATCTTGCGGGCTGCGGCCAAGTCCTTAAGGGACACATTGATCGACGCCAGTAAGAACCGGTCTTCTCGCGACAGTTCGCTCTGCATCAGCAGTCGTTTGGCGTCTTCGTGCTGTTCTGCGGCCGTCAGAATACCCGCAAACTCGGAGCGAATGTCTTCTTTGCGACCGGGATGGTTGTAGGCCTTAAAGTACAGGTCGACGGCGGTCTTGTACTCTTTCAGGTTGGCGACGTTGCGGGCGGCGGCGAGAATCAAATTGGCTTTAGTGCTGCGATTACCAAAGATCTCGATGTTCTCAAGTAACGTCTTGAACGACTCTCGAGCGTCCTCCGGACGTTGCATCTGTTCGAACGCATACGCTTGCTGAAGCCGTGCGGCAGGGAGTCGAAAGTCATTGTCGACCAAAGCAAGATTCAGACGTTCGATGGACTTCTTGTCCTCGAGTCCTTGCATGGCATCCCGCAATCGCAGGAAGTGACGCTCATTATCCGTGGGATGGTCTTCGTAGTAGTCCACTAACTGCAGCAACCGCTCGCGTCCCGATTCGTCGACGGGCTTCTTTAGTACCGCGCGGGCCATCAGCACTTCGTCTTGGCATAAAAACAGCGTTGCGCAGACGGTGATTAGGGCCGCTGCTGCTGTGATGCAGCCGACGACGGTAGCCGGTCCGGCAAAGGGAAGTGCAGTCTGGTGAGGTCGTAAAGTGTTGACCTCTTCCATCTGCTCTTCGTCGGCGAGGTTGACGAGCGTCGTCAGCATCCCGCGAGACTGATTGTCAAACCCTTCGATTCGGAAGCGGTGCGCCCACAGACTCATCTGAGCCAATTGAACGGGCTTGCTATCGACCTTGTGGACGTTGCCAGTGACGGGACCCGACGGCGTGATCAGTTCAGCTCGCGCAAGGTCTTTGCCTTGATATGGTTCCTCGGTCAGCACCGTGAACGCGTTGTTCGTGACGCGTTCGGTAACGGCGTACTTGTCGCCCGTATCCGGGCGGAAGAGCCGCACGGGCATGATCATTTCTTTGTCACCCGCCTCGGTGACACTGTCGAGCAACCCTGATTGCGTTTGCGGATCAAAGTCGTGGTAGCTGCGGGCAACGGCATACTTCGTACATATGTGCCACAGCGTCTTCTTTTGCTCGTTGTCCAGTTCGCCAAATTCAACGCCGTATCGATAGGCGATGATGTTCCCGTCACGTCGCGATTTGACGTCTACCAATTGAACTTGTGATTTAATCTCCCCACGCAGGGAAACCGTGCGATCACCGGCCGTGACCGTCATGTCCAGGTGATAGCCGTTGAGTTTTTGGTAGGCAATGAAGGCGAGTCCAGTTTCGGACATGTCCTTCGTTATGCCGCAGCCTTCCATTGGCGCTTCCGAATCGACTCGGTAGCTGATGTGTGCCGCGACCGGGTATCTCCACTCAAAGCGTCGTTGCGCCAGCGCCCGTCGGATCACGATCCAGGCGAAGACACAGTGCATGAATACCAGCACCGTGCAGATCGACAGACCAAGGATGTCTTCGGAGATACCAAGTAGGTAGCGTGACGTCGCCCAGGTGACACAGACCACACTGGCGGCGATGTACGTGTACTGCGCGCGGAGGAAGTCATGGATGCCGCTGGATTTTCCACCCGATTTCGGCGTGACGACGAACGTCGCATTCTTGCGATTGAACACAGCACGCCAAGTACCACGGCACTGCGTCCAAAAACTGGCCATTTGCGTGATTTCAGTATCGATCAAACGACCATAGCCGTTGCCCGATGCCTTGACGGTGTACCAAATCGACAACACGTAAACGACGGTGATCAACACCAAATGCCACGTCATGTCGAGTACAGGTCCAACGCCCGACAACAGCATCAGCAGCGGCGTGACATAAAGGATCAGCTTCTGAACGCCGGTCGTCCAGCTGAACATCAAGGCGATGTAGTTCAGCCGTTGTGCCAGCGAGAGACCTTCCATGGTGAACGGGTTGTCATAGAAGATCGTACCGAGGTTGCCTTCACCCCATCTGAGACGTTGCACTGTGAACGTACTCAAGTCGGGGGCAGCGAGACCGCTAACAAGCCGTTCGTTGATGTACAACGACTTCCAACCGCGTGAGTGCAGTCGCAGGCCTGTTTGCATATCTTCCGTGATGGATTCAGTGGCGATCAGCCCTACGTCTTCCAACGCCGCTTTACGGAAGATCGCGGCACTGCCGCAGAAGGATGCGGAGTTCCAGTAGTTCTTGCCGGGTTGGACGATGTTGTAAAAGAGCTGGCCTTCTTCCCAGTACAGCTTCTTGTCGTAGTCTAGCGACCCTTGAAAGCTGTCGAAGTTGTAGTAGGAGTGTGGCGTCTGGACGAATGCCAAGTCGTCGTCGGCAAAGTAGCCAAGCGTTCGCGTAATGAAGTTCCGCTCGGCGATATGGTCCGAATCGAAAATGATGACGAATTCGCCATCGGTAATTTCCAACGCGTGATTCAGGTTGCCGGCTTTTGCGTGAATGTTGCTGTCACGCTTTAGGTACTTCGCACCCAGTTCCTTGCAAAGTGCTTCGACCTCAGGTCTAGCACCGTCGTCCAGCACGTACGTCTCGTGCGGGTAGTCCATCGCCATGCTGGCTTCGATCGTGCCACGCAATAACTCAGGCTCTTCGTCATACGTCGGAATGTAAGCATCGACGCGAACGTCATCGAGCGGCGGAACGGGCTCCGGCAGGATCGGATTCCAGATCTGAAAGAAATACAGAAACATCAACAGGTTTCCGTAGATCTCAGCAACGTACAGCGTGATCGAGAAGACCGCCGCGAAAGTGCTCTCGAGGTTCAGCGTGAACAGCCCGCGGTACACCATATAGACCATGCAGATGCACATGGTGATCGACATCACGATGCGGCGTCGACGATTACTCATGGTGGCGTACTGGGAATCGGGGGGCGGGGCGGGAGCGGCGAAAGTGGGTTTTCGTCGCAAACTTAGGAGGGAAACAGTTGCCGACTAGCGGCAAAGGTGGGCAGTCAATTGGTTGGCTGATTTGGGTAGGTAGGTAGGTAGGTAGGTAGGTGCTGATCGATCAGCGGCGGCTAGTTGTTGATGACGTCTTGCAGCCATTGCAGCTGCGGAGCCTTGTTCTTGAAGTTGTCCTCTGGCTGGATCGATAGTTGGTACTTGCCCCACCATTCTCCTCCGGCCCAGTAGAAACACGCGATGTCATGCTTCATGCACTCGGCAAGGAACAATTGAGTTGGAGCACGCCAAGCGGGGTCGCGAGGCACACCGAACTCGCCGATCATGCCGCGGACTTTGTTATCGCGACACCAATCGATGAAGGGCTGAACACGTCGCAAGCTACGTGTCGCCAATTCGGGGTCTCGCTTTTGCTCGGCCGCAAACGACTGTCGGTACTTTCCGCTACCGTCTGCGTCAAAGTAGCAATGAGCCTCATAGACGGTGTTTTGCTGTGGGTCTTGAATCCAAGCACGGTCGCCATTGGCATCTTGGAATCGCTCAGCGCTCGACCAATCGTCTCCTGCGACGATGATGGTCGTCTTGCGATCGACCTGACGAATGGCGTTGACGGCAACCTGCGAGATTTGCATCCAACTGGAATCACCCATGTCGTGTGGCTCATTCATCAGCCCATAGCCAACGACGGCCGAATCATTTCGAAACGCCATGGCTAGGCGTCGCCATAGTTTTGCGAAGTCGTGGCGCCCGACGGGTGTGCGTCCGCCAACTCTCTCATCAATGATGCATGTCTGCGGTCGGCCATCGATCACGCATCGATATCTCGCGTAATTGTGAACGTCCAGGATGACGCTGACTCCTGCCGCCCGGGCCTGACCACACACATTGCGGATTTCCCTAAGGTGTTTCGCATTAAGGCGAAGACCGAGCGTAGGCTGTATGCGTTCCCAGCGAAACGGAAGGCGAACAAGCTTTATTCCTTGCTGGGAGAAGTATTGGACGGTGCGGGCCGAGTTCAATGTGTACTCGCTGCCCGATGTTCCTGGATTCTCATTGGAGAACGAATTGCCCTCGACGCCAAACTCAGCAC
>CAYQMZ010000452.1:2378-6583 GCA_964418725.1 uncultured Pirellulaceae bacterium | reverse complement strand
GTCCAACACCTTCGAATTCTTTGTCCACGGACTTGAGGATTCTCCAACAACAGACGTTGGCGGGCGTTAGCCTCAACTGTTAGCCCGACGTGGGCTTCGTTGTTACCGGACACACCCGAAAACCGAGGCCAACGCCGCGGGCTCAATTCGACAGGAGACAGTACCAAATGAATGTACTTTCGAAACGCAACTGCATCGCTTGGCTGGTTGCTCTAGCAATACCGGGCTTTGCTTTAGCAAATAGCGATCTTCCCAACATCGTCATCATCTATGCGGACGACCTGGGGTTCGGCGACTTGTCCTGCTACAACGACGAGGCTCGTTACAAGACGCCTCGCTTGGATCAGATGGCAGCCGAGGGCATTCGTTTCACCGACGCACACAGTCCATCCACGATCTGTTCGCCTTCAAGATATGGGCTGTTCTCAGGCCAACAGATTTATCGTTCTACTGGTCGCGGCGGTGGGGCCTTCGAGGGACCAGGCGGGCCAAGCTATCTGAAGCCCGGCACTCTGACCATCGCGGCAATGCTCAAGCAGAAGGGTTATCGCACCGGCGTATTCGGAAAGTGGCACGTCGGGCTGAGCTGGTTCGACAAGGAAGGTCAGCGTCTTGGCGGTGGCTTCAAGAACTCGTTACTGATCGACTACGAGAAAAGCACGCCGTTAATCGATGGCCCCAACGCCAGGGGCTTCGATGAATCCTTTATCACACCCAATTGCCCCAATACGGATCCACTGTACGTCTACATTGAGAACGGGATGGTACCCGCACCGGCCAGCGAACGACACAAACGCGACTCGCTGCCCAATCCGGGAGGCAAATGGCGATGGGACAACGACGAGGGTTGGAAGTCGCCCGGTTACGACTTCGTGAACGCGGACCTTCTTTTCTACGAAAAGACCAAAGCCTTCATCACCAAGCATCAAACGGAGTCGCCAGAGAAACCATTCTTTGCAGTCCTTTCGACCCAAATCGCTCACGCTCCCGTTTTACCAGCTAAAGAATTCAACGGCGCAACAGATGCCGGGCCGCGAGCCGACTTTGTGTGGGAATTGGATGCGATTGTTGGACGCGTGTTGGACTTGTTAGAGGAGTTGGGAATCGACGACAACACGTTGGTGATGTTCAATGCCGATAATGGCGCCGAAACGTTACACGTTCATTGGATGCGGCAAGACCACGATCATGATCCGTCCGGCGGCTGGCGAGGAGTGAAGCGTGATGGTTGGGAGGGCGGTCATCGAGTGCCCTTCATCGCGAGGTGGCCGGGGCACATCCCTCCGGGTCAAGTCACAGGTCAGATGACGAACACGACCGATATCTTCGCAACTGTTGCCTCGGCCGTTGGTGTTTCTCTTCCGGACGATGCGGCAACTGACAGTTTTGACATGCTGCCCGTGATGCTTGGCGTGCAGCCTGAAGCGAATTCGATTCGGCCACACTTGCTAACGCAGAGCTTCCGCGGTGAATTCCAAATTCGCAAAGGGCATTGGAAGTACCTCGACCACAAGGGCTCCGGAGGCAACGGATACACTAAGGGTCAAATGGCGAAATATGCTCTACCGGAAAAGGAGCCAGATGCGCCAGGCCAGCTGTACAACCTGAAAGTCGATCCGGGCGAAACTACAAACCTGTACTACCAGAATGAAGCCAAACGCAAAGAGCTCCAGCAACTACTCGCTGAGCTAAAGTCTTCCGGCCGCAGTGCACCAACCAATCGCAAACCTTACCGAGCGAGCAAATAGCTATGCTGCGAACTTACCTCTTCCTCTTTACGCTCTGCTTGCTGGTATCCTCCGTCGAAGTCATGGCGGCCGACAAGCCGAACGTCATCTACCTGATGCTGGACGAATGGGGCTATTTCGAGTCCGGGCACATGGGGCATCCCGAGCTGCTCACACCGAACATCGACCGTTTTGCCAGCGAGGGCATGCGGTTCACGAACGCCTATGCGGGAGCCCCGGTCTGCGGGCCGACGCGTTGTGTTCTGCTGACCGGACTACATTCGGGACACACGTCGATGCGAGTCAACGATGGCTTCTCGCCGATCCGGGCAGATGAACCGACGCTGGCAACTATGCTGAAACAGTCAGGTTGCGCAACCGGCGGCTTCGGGAAGTGGGGCATCGGCGGTCGCGGCACATCAGGCGTCCCGGAGAAACATGGCTTTGACGTGTTCTTCGGCTACTACGACCAAGTACACGCCCACACCTTCTATCCACAGTATCTGATTCGCAATAGCCAGGAAGTTCGCCTCGCAGGCAACAAGGGAGAGAGCTTCTATGAGGGAGAAACACACGCGCACCTGAAGATCTTCGATGAAGCGATGGATTTCATTCGCCAGCAGAAAGACGAACGGTTCTTCTGCTACCTGCCTTGGACACCACCACACGGCTTGTGGGGAATCGACGAAGACGATCCCTCCTGGCAGCTGTTCAAAGACAAGCCATGGACCGCTGGTCAGCGAACGGATCGTGACGCGCGGGTGTACGCAGCGTTCATGCACATGGTAGATCGCCAAATCGGCGATCTATTGTCTCTGCTGAAAGAGCTAAACATTGATAGCAACACGATCTTCTTCCTTTGCGGTGACAATGGTGGGCAGGACTACTTCAAGTCCGAAGAACGACCGCACGGTTTCTTTGGCCCAAACCTGAATCCCAAAACAGGTGAGCGTTTTCGAGCAGGGAAAGGATCGCTCTATGAGGGAGGACTTAAAGTCCCGTACCTCGTTCGTTGGCCTGGCAAGATTACGTCACATACGGTTTCCGATCATCTGCTCTGCTTTCAAGACGTCATGCCCACGCTGGCAGAATTGACCGACGCGACTTGCCCCAAAACCGACGGGCTCTCATTCCTACCAACGCTGCTCGGCAAAAGTGGCCAGCGGGTGCACTCGCATTTGTACTGGGAATATCGCAATCAGACTGCGGTGCGTATGCAGCAATGGAAAACCTATCGAGGCGGAAACGGCGACTGGGAACTGTATGACCTGTCGAATGACGTCGAAGAGAAAAGTAACATCGCTTCCAACCACCCCGACGTGCTAAAGCAACTCATCGCCTATGCGGAGGAAGCACACGAACCAGTAAAGAAGGGGCAAGTATTCGATCGAGCCGTGATTCAGAAAGACCGTCGCCAAGCACCTCATAACCGAAAACCCCAGTGAACCAACTCCTATGTCCGTCATTCCAACGTTGAAGAATCAACTCCTGCTGGCAACCCTCGTTTGGTTTTGCGGCATAGCCATAGCTGACGACAATCCCAACTTCGTTGTCATTTTCACGGACGATCAGGGCTATCAGGATGTTGGCTGCTTCGGTTCGCCTGACATTCGCACGCCTCGACTGGATGCGATGGCCGCTGAGGGCATGAAGTTCACCAGTTTTTATGCTCAGCCGATTTGCGGTCCATCACGAGCCGCCTTGATGACTGGCTGTTACCCCATGCGTGTCGCCGAGCGAGGCCATACCAAACAGGTCCACCCGATTCTTCACAGCGACGAAATCACTGTAGCGGAAGTGTTGAAGTCGCAGGGTTACGCGACTGCATGCTTTGGAAAGTGGGACCTCGCGAAGCACGCGCAGGACGGTTTCTTCATGGACCTATTTCCGACGCGTCAGGGATTCGACTACTTCTATGGTACCCCGACCAGCAACGACCGTATCGCCAACCTCTATCGCAACGAAGAGCTGATCGAACCGAAAACGAATCTTGCGACATTAACGCAGCGGTATACGGACGAAGCAATCGGCTTCATGGAAGAACATCTCGACGAACCGTTCTTCGTCTACATTCCGCACACGATGCCACACACAAAGCTCGACGCGTCGCCGAAATTCAAAGGCGAAAGCCAGCGCGGCCTCTACGGAGATGTGATTGAAGAAATCGACTTTAACGTCGGTCGAATCTTGGACTCCCTCCGGAAGAACGGGATCGAAAAGAAGACGTACGTACTCTTCACCAGCGACAATGGCCCTTGGCTGATTAAGAACAAAAACCACGCTGACGGACATCTGAAACGTGACCGTGGTGGTTCCGCTGGACCGCTGCGAAGTGGCAAGGTTTCCACGTTCGAGGGCGGCCTTCGAGTTCCCACTATCCTCTGGGCTCCCGATCGAGTCCCTGCCGGCACAACATGTGACAAAATCGCCAGCACGCTTGATGTGGGTGTCTTTCCGCCGCTGGTCTTTCAGGCGCTT
>CAYQMZ010000452.1:1473-2368 GCA_964418725.1 uncultured Pirellulaceae bacterium | reverse complement strand
CGGCACTCGCCGGAGCCAAGGTACCCGAGGACCGCGTCATTGATGGCGAAGACATCACGCATCTGTTCCACGGTGAATTTGACCACGCCAACCCAAACAAGGCGTTCTTCTACTACCTGCGAGTCCATCTTCAGGCGGTTCGGCAGGGGCAGTGGAAGCTGCATCTCCCTCGCGAACCAGAACCCATTGGTGCCGCGCCCTTCAGCAAAAACACCCACATCGCGCCCGCCGATCGCATTGGTTTTGAGCAACCGTTTCTCGTGGATCTGGACAACGACATTGGCGAAACAACCGACGTAGCCGATCAGCATCCAGATGTCATTGAAAAACTCCTCGCTCTCGCCGAATCCATGCGTGAGGATCTTGGCGACTATGATCGCGTCGGTAAGAACATGCGTTTCTTCGATCCGATGACGACGCGTCCAGCGAAGCCACCCGTCCCCTCGCCACGCAAGCCAAATAAGAAACCAAAAGCAAAGAAATAGACCGATCAAATCCGAAAGACGCACATGAAAAAGCTCATCATCGCAGCACTGACGGCACTACTTACTCTTGTTCCCTTCGCGGCCGCCGAACAATTCGGTCGCCAGCAGTCTTCGAGTGGAATCAAGCACTCATTTTTAATCGCCGGACCAATAACGGCGTTGGTCGGAGAGGACGGAGAAGTCAAATGGCAAACGAAAGGCAGATCGCGTGATGCGTATATGCTTGAGAATGGCAATGTCCTTACAACCATTGCCAACACCGCCAAAGAGATTACGCGCGAAGGGAAAGTCGAGTGGAGCTACAAGCTCGCACCGGAAAACAAAGAACTCGGCACAGCCGTTCGATTGGTCAACGGTAATACGCTCGTTGTCGAACGCGGTGCCAAGCCTCGTCTGCTGGAGGTGACCAA
>CAYQMZ010000452.1:0-1463 GCA_964418725.1 uncultured Pirellulaceae bacterium | reverse complement strand
GACCAAGGATGGCGAAATCGACATCGAAGTTCCACTGCAGCCGGAAACTGACAATGCTCACATGCAAACCCGCATGGCTCGAAAGCTGCCAAACGGAAACTACCTCGTTCCGCACCTGCTCGCTTTCAAAGTGAACGAGTACCAGCCCGACGGGAAAATCGTTCGCACGATCGCCACTGACCTTGAGGAACTCGGCGGTCGTGACGCGGAGAATTGGCCATTCACAGCAATTCGGCTTAAGAATGGCAGAACGCTTGTGAACCTGACTCACGGTAACAAGACGGCTGAGTTTGATAGTGACGGCAAAGTTGTTTGGAAGGTTACGAACAAAGATGTCGCCGGGCGTTTCGCGGATCCCTGCGGTGGTCAGCGTCTTGCCAACGGCAACACCGTCATCTGCAGCTACGCACAAACGGACGCAGACAAGCCGAAGCTCTTCGAAATCACTCCCGACAAAAAAGTCGTGTGGGAGTTCTTCCATCCCAAGGCGCGAGCCCACGAAGTTCACATCCTGACGACCAACGGCAAGAAAGAAGGCTACCTGAAATAGGTGGCGAAAGGCTCACGGACAAACGGTGGTCTGCACCATACGTAACAACGAGTAACAATCCATGAGACTCACTCTACTGATTTCTATGCTTTGCTGCGGCCAGATCGCTGTCGCTTCAAACACTCAGCCGAACATTATCCTGATTTTCACCGATGATCAGGGCTATCAGGACCTTGGTTGTTTTGGCTCTAAAACAATCAAGACGCCTAACCTGGATCGCATGGCAACCGAGGGTGTGCGACTCACAAGTTTCTATGCTCAGCCTGTGTGCGGTGTTTCGCGGGCTGCATTGATGACCGGCTCCTATCCGATCCGGGTTGGCGAACCGGGCAACGTCAAACGCTTGCACACCGTGCCTCATACAAAGGAGGTCACGATTGCCGAAGTCCTGAAAGAAGCCGGCTATCGAACGGGAATCATTGGCAAATGGCATCTTGCAATAGATCGCAAGGACCATCCAACCGGGTTCGACCCTTCAACGATGCCGAATGCGCAGGGTTTCGACGACTTCTACGGGACACCACGATTCAATGGCTTCACTGTCAACGTTGACGACACCAAGATGCGCAGTCCGCTGATGCGAAACGACAAAGTTGTCGTCGACGCCGTCGAAAGCTGGGACAATATAACTGCGGACTATACGGCAGAGGCCATCAAGTGGATCAAAGCGTATCGTGATCAACCATTCTTACTGTACCTCGCCCATAATATGCCGCACATCCCGCTGGGCGCGTCGGAGAAATTCAAAGGCAAATCCGACGGCGGTTTCTACGGCGACACCATCGAAGAGATCGACTGGTCGTGCGGCGAAATCCTCCGGACACTGAAGGAACTCAACATCGATGACAATACACTAGTGATCTTTACGTCCGACAACGGTCCGTGGATCGAAACGACGCGCGGCATGGAACCG
>CAYQMZ010000451.1:0-6601 GCA_964418725.1 uncultured Pirellulaceae bacterium | reverse complement strand
AATCATTGTCCGGAGCACGTTTGATCTTGGACATCAGGATCGGTCGCCGACCCTTGGACAAGAACAACAGTGCGAATGACGTGCACGTAAGTCGATTGTCATCATTCCAATAGCCTTGCAGATCATCCTGCAAGTTCAGCAAGACTTCGACGCCTTCGCGGTACCAATCATGGCTGCCAATGAAGCGACGACCAGCCAGACGCCCAACTCGTTCGAGTGCATACAGGTAATAGTAGTGACGCATATCTGTCACGACAGCCGACGCTTTGGGTGCGGGGTTGCGCCGTACAGAGAAGTTCTTTCCCAACCAGCTAATTGCTCTTTCGATCGAATCATCTTCGGCATCCGTTCCGGCACAGCATTGCACGCCGTTCCCGTTCACCGTCGCGTCTAGGTCGGCGACTTGCCCTGATGCAATGATTAGCGACCCAATGCCGGCACATGTCATGCTGCCGCTGGAACGATCTTGAGGCTCGTACGCAAACGATCCGTCGTCTCGCTGAATGCGTTTCCAGTAGTCCAGGGCTATCCGCCAGACTGAGTCCTTAACGGGAACTCCCACTCGGTCGGCCTCATAGAGTGCCAGCAGTGCGAACTGAGCATTAGATGGGTCGACTCGAATACCACTGTCTTTGCTATATCCCCAAGATCCCTTGCGTTCTGCCGCCGTCGCTTGTGCCGTTGTCAACCACATGACGTTCTGCTTGATCTTGAACAGATCCTTCTTCGGCTCCGCCATGCACAGCACGATCGTCTGCAGTGAGACCGTATACGTCTTCTCTAGCTTCTGTTTGCGAAGAAAGTTCAGAGCCTTGGTCATCGCCGGATCGTCGGCCGTCATCCCCGAGTTCAGCAATGCCAAGGTGGCCAAAGCGGTGCCACCGACGGGATAGGGATATTCGTCCGGCCAACTACCGTTGGCTCGCTGCTTCGACAGCAAATAGCGTTTTCCCGCGTCGATCGAACGGCGGACTCGCTCGTCCGTCAATTGCGCATCTAGCGTGGAAACGCCGACAACAAGCAGTAATAAGACACAAAGAGCCTTGCGGGTTAGCCACTGCGTTAGCCAATGCATGCGGTAAGTCTCGAGAGAAATCGACGGTTTCATCGCAACTATACCACTCAACTTTAATCCAAGCGTGACAGGTCCCCAACGTAAACACAGCGGGCATTGGCGTTTCTCGTCCAACTTGCCACAATCAGATTAGTACCGTTCGACTAGTTGGCGTTCGAAATGGCGTTTCATCCCAAGCTCACGCGTGGGGTTACATTTCAAAGACACAAACCACGGTTCGGACAGTACGGATGCAGTAAGCGACGGCCCAGGAAAAAAGGACGACAAACTTGGCCAGCGAATCACGTAGTCTCGGCGACATTTTGAACGACTTCAGCCAGCGTCGGGCGGTGATGCAGGCCGAATTGCAGAAAGTCATCATTGGTCAGGAAGAGGTGATCGAACAACTGTTCGCGGCGATCTTCGTTGGGGGTCACTGCTTGCTGGAAGGTGTACCGGGGCTAGCAAAGACGCTGATGGTCAGCACGCTAGCTAGGATCCTGGACGTTGGTTTCAAACGCATTCAGTTCACACCCGACTTGATGCCGTCCGACATCACTGGCACCAATGTGCTGGATGAGGACGAATCCGGACGACGCGAATTTCGATTCGTCGAAGGCCCGATCTTCACCAACATCCTGCTCGCGGACGAAATCAACCGGACGCCCCCCAAAACACAGGCCGCACTTCTGCAGGCGATGCAAGAACGGGAAATCACTGTCGGTAGAAACACATACGATCTGCCGGAGCCATTTTTCACGATCGCCACGCAAAACCCAATCGAACAAGAAGGGACATACCCGCTGCCGGAAGCACAGTTGGACCGCTTTATGTTCAACATCAAAGTGGGTTATCCAACGGCCGACGAAGAAGAAAAAATCTTGGCCGCTACGACACGCAACGAGAAAGCCGAAGTCCGCAAAGTCTTTACCAGCCGAGCGATCGTGAATCTGCAAAAGCTGGTCAACAGCGTGGCGGTCAGCGAACACGTCATCAAATATGTCTCGCGATTGGTCCGGTCTACACGACCAAAGGACGAGTCAGCACCTGAATTCGTCCGCGAGCTGGTGGATTGGGGCGCTGGCCCGCGTGCCGGCCAGTTTCTGATCCAAGGCGGCAAAGCGCTGGCTGCCATGGAAGGTAAGTTCTCAGTCGGTGTCGCACACGTGAAGAAGATCGCGGTACCCGTCCTGCGACATCGTGTGAGCACGAACTTCCAAGCTCAGGCGGAAGGCATGACGACCGAGGACGTTGTGTTGCGATTGCTCGAAGAAGTGGAGGAGCCGGAAGCTCCGAAATTCAAGTAAGACCGCTCGAGGAGCGTCACTTGGAATGTCAGTTGTAGTGGACGAGGCTATGCGTCCCTTGGGACCAAATGACTGCATTGAGGCCTCGTAGCCTCGTCGACTACGGCCAATGCCTGGTTCTCAGGCCAAGTTCTCTATCAGGCCATGAAAGGCTTCAGGCCGCTTTGTCCAGCGACGGAGCCTGCATGGCAGGAACTTGGGTGCTGAGGGGCTCGGCTAGACGCCTCACTGCCATTTCCTGCATCCTATCCATGCTCTTCTGCACTTCTTCCACGTGCCAACTCAATTCCTTTTCGTCCAAGTTGGCAGGAACGTAGATTGGCTCATCGCAGAGCATCGCAACGCGAGAAAAAGGCTTGGGGATCGTCAACGAAGTCCAACTGCCTTTGACCTCCCACGCGTTGGCACAGGCGAAGCCAGTCGGGATGATGCCGTTTCCCGTCTTGGACGCGAGGTACACAATTCCTCGGCTCATTTTACGACGCGGACCACGCGGACCGTCGGGCGTGATGACGATATTGTGTGTCTCGGCTTGGCGAAGTAATTCGCGAGCCGCTCGACCTCCGCTCTTGCCGGAAGATCCCCGAATGGAGGGTACATTGACGGCGCGCAAAATGTTCTCCACGAATGTCCCGTCCCGATGACGACTGGTCAAAGCAACGGTCTTCTCGTGTTTTCCGCCAAAGGCACCTAGAACCGCCGAATCGTGCCAAAGCGACAACAACTTCGGCTCGCCAGAAAAACCGAATGGATCCACACGGCAGTACATCTCTTTTCGGAGGGTACGAAAGATCGACCAGAGAATCGCACCGGTCAATCGTCCCGCTACCTTCACCGTAAATGGGCTGGAGATCCGCACGAAACAACTCGCAATTCGGACAACGACTAAGAACAAAGTGGCGGGATCATAGCGAAGCGGGGTCGCAGCGTCATCGGCAAAATCTTCGCCAATGTTTAGCCAAACCAGAAAGATCACCAGACCCTTTATTGACCAGATTTGAACCCAAAAACACGCTCTACTGGGGCAACCACCAGGTTCGAATGTGAAGAAGTGACAACATTACCGCCAACTTGCCAATCGAACACGGACAGTCCGCACGCATGCGGTTCGCCACCTTACGAAAGGCCGCCAGCGATGTGGTAGGTGCGATAGCACGAAGTCGATATGCTTATAGAGAGGGTTGAACTTTCAAGGGAGAGCTAGCACATGCAACACGTCATCGCATTCGTTGGCGAATCAGCGGTGCTAGATTCGATCCGCGAGTCGTTGGCCAACGCGCGACGGCAGACCTTCGCGTTGATCGAGGTCGAAAGCAAAGAGCAGCTAATCGAACAGCTGGCGACACACAGGTCGGCAATTGTGCTCACGGATTTGCCTGGCGAAACGAATGTTCGCGACCTCGAGCAAATTGCCGCCAGCACGATCCCTTGCTCGGCGGCTCCCATCATTGTGCTCACGTCGCAGCAGAATGAAAAGCTGGCCGTGAAAGCCCTACGCGATGTGGCCGCCAGCTACGTCCCCACCAGACTGATCGATTCTGAACTGGTGCTGACAATCAACAACGTTAACAACGTTGCCCAGGCGCATACGAACCAAATGCGTGTGATGGAGTGTGTGACACTTTGGCAAACGGAATTCGAGTTGGCCAGCGATACTTCGCTGATTGGACCCTTGGTTCGTTACCTGCAAGAGTCCACCCAACGCCTGGGTTTGCTAAGCGAACCCGGTGAAGAGACTCGACTGGGAATGGCATTGGAAGAAGCCCTGTTGAATAGCATTCATCACGGCAACCTGGAAGTGTCCTCAGCTCTACGTGAAGAAGACGACACGCAGTTTTATGCCATGATCAAGCAGCGGCAGGCTGAGGAACCTTACGCCAGTCGACATGTTCGCATCCGTGTTGAATTCTCTCGCGACAAAGTGGAGTTTGTAATTCGAGACGAAGGCCCCGGTTTCGATCTCTCGAAGGTCCCCGACCCCACAGCTCCCGAAAACGTCGAACGCGTTTGTGGTCGTGGCATGCTACTGATGCGAACCTTCATGGACGAAGTTATCTATAACGAAACTGGCAACCAAGTCACGATGATCAAGCGTCGGCAAAGCGCATAAGCCGTTTCGCGGGTCGCCATTCGCAAAAGAACAAAGAAAAGTTCGCAGCGAGTGTCTAGAATCAGGCTCACGATTCGCCCCGACAGCTTCTACAGCCGAGCCAATTAGATGAAGAACGCATTGAAGTTCCTCGTTTGCATCTTCGTTTTTGCTTCTAACAGCACCGTACTTGCGGAGTTTCGAGTAGGCGCCGCAATGCGCGTTATTACTCCGGATCCTCTGCTGCCGATCACTGGTGGCATGGGGCCAACCAACCCAGCAACGAAGAAAATAGGTGAGCTGACGGCACGGGCCATCGTTGTGGAGAGCGGAGAAACGCGAGTCGCGATCGTTAGTGTCGACGCGTTGGGTTTTCCGTCGGTACTGGCCAACCGTGTTCGCAAACTAGTCGATCGAATTCCGGCGAAGAACATTCTGGTCGGAGCAACTCACTGTCATAGCGGCCCCGATTTCTATGCGTTCCCTGATGGCAAGGGAGGACACACGGGCGACCTCGAATACATCGACTCCGTTTGCAAGAGAGCCGCCGAAGCCGTTAACGCAGCACTGAATGAGCTGCAACCGGCGACTCTCAAGAGTGGAACTGGCGAAGCCAAAGGAAAGATCGCCTACAACTACTACGCGCCGGACCTCTATGATCGCCGCGCGAACGTCATGCAATTCCATGCAACCAATGGCCAGACGATCGCGACGCTGGTGAACTACGCCGTTCACCCCGAAGTAATGGGGGCTGCGCAAGGCATCATGAGTCCAGATTTGATCGGACCGTTGTGCGATCACGTCGAAGAAAAGGCTGGAGGATTGGCCCTCTTCATGAACGGTGCGGTGGGCGGCATGATTACCGCCGACAATCGCGATCTCGACCGCCCCTCGGATCCTCAACGAGGATACTGGAATGACGATCGCACTTGGTCGGAGTGTGAGCGGATCGGAACATTGCTTGCCAATGAATCGCTTCGTATTGTCGCCGACGCCACCGTCCAGACGAATCCGAAGCTGGAGTGCAAGAGTCGTGACGTTCGATTTCCAATCGAGTCCGAAGACATGTGGGCGGTCGTAAAGTACTCACCGCTGAAGTACCCACACAGTGATACCGACCGAAGCGTAGTCAGCCGACTCAACTACATTCAGCTTGGCGACTCACAAATCCTGACAATCCCAGGGGAAGCATTGCCGAACATTGGCTTCTACTTGAAGCGAAAAATGACCGGCACCCACAATCTGCTCTTTGGGCTTACGAACGACGCCTTTGGCTACATCATGACCGAGGTGGATTACAACAGCTTCGATCGGTACGACTATATCTCTCGAGTTTCGCTGGGAGAGCAAACTGGCGAAATCCTGATCCGGGAATCGCTGCAGCTCATCAACGGTCCAAATACGAATTCGTCGTTGGCCGAAGGGGCTAACGACCCGATGACGAAGAACTCGTCCGCCAGCGATCCGCTGGAGATTACGCCGGACGTCGTGTACGGGCACAAAGACGGACTGGCACTAACCATGGACGTGTATCGTCCCGAGAACCCGAACGGTGCCGCAGTCTTGTTCATGGTCAGCGGCGGCTGGTATTCAAAGTGGTCGCCGCCCCGCAGCTCTTTGCCGCTGTTTCTTCCGTTTCTATCGAAAGGCTACACGATGTTCGCCGTGCGGCACGGCAGCAGTCCGAAGTACTCGATTCCCAACGCTGTCGCCGACGTGCGACGTGCAGTTCGCTTCGTGCGCAAGAACCAGAAGAAATTCGAAATCGATGCAGATCGACTTGGCGTGCTTGGCATGAGTGCCGGCGGCCATCTTTCATTGATGTTGGGAACAACGGGCGACGATGGTGACTCCGAATCCAACGATTCCCTTGAGCGAACCTCTAGCCGTGTCAGTGCCGTGGTAGCTCTCGTACCACCCACAGACCTGCGGGTCGCTGTTTGGGACTCCCCAGAATCCATTCCAGCCTACCGCGGGTTTCCCGCGTTGAATCTGCCAATGAAACCAGCCGAGGATCATTCGCCGCTAGTACACGTAACCAGCGACGACGCTCCCGCATTGGTGATTATGGGCGGCAGCGACAAATTGGTCCCGCCGAAACACGGCAAGTGGATCGACGAGGCTTTTCAAAAGCAAAAGGTCGACCACAAA
>CAYQMZ010000450.1:0-6609 GCA_964418725.1 uncultured Pirellulaceae bacterium | reverse complement strand
TCATCGACCAGAAGGATACGTGGGACGAGGACGCCTACGGCAGAAAAGCTGTGAAGGTCAGCAATCGCAAAGGCTTGCCCAACGGAGAGTATCACTTGGTTCTGGGAATCGGGGGGACTGTGGCTCTTGAGGGCAAGGTTCAGGTTGGCTCTGCCGTCGACGAAACGGACTCCGAAGTTTCTGGTCGAGTTGTTGATGAGCAAACGGGCGCCGGGATCGCGGATGCTTTGGTAATTGTCTTGAAGCCCAACGCCTCGTTGCAACACTTCATGCGGAATCGCAACAATGACGATGTCTTTACCTCCGTACAATCAAGTCACGATGGCCGGTTCACGTTTCCGGATCAATTACCAAAGGGCAACGCCTACAGCTTGATAGCTGCCGCACGCGGCTACGAGCCGATTGCCGTGGAAGGTGCGTTGCGAGTCAGCGATGGGGCGCCCGAGCATGCCGATATCGGTGAACTGCCGATGGAACGCATGTAAGAGAACTGTTCGAATTGGTCCGATAGTCTGCTAGAGAACTTCGGAGGTCACGCATGCGGTGGGGGCGGCAGTTTAGCGTGCGTCAAATATTGGCGCTGACCTTGGTCGTCGCCGTTGGCATTATTGCCTGGCAGAAATTCGTCTACGTTCACCCAGCTCACAAAAATAAGCTCTACGAAAAGGCACCGCTCATCCGTGGCGGTGCAATGAAAGTGGGCCATCACCAAGTGAAGGTTGATGTCGTCACGCGGACGGATCGAGATGGGACGCTATTCGTCGAGAACGGTTTGGGGCAGCCATTACAACGAAAGCCGAAGAATGCCAAGGTGCTAAAGCGATCTGGCCCCTGGCTGGATACGGCGCAAATTAAATTCCAGTTGCAGGGGGATGCTGATCTCTATGGCTTTCGCGTCTTTGATCACGAGACTCGCGAGTTTGTCTATTCGTCGCACGATAGATCGGGATATCGGTTTGATGGCGGCGACACGCTCCAGATTCACAGCATAGGGCGAAAATTGCCCGACCGGATTGATGTATTCGTCCGAATGAAAACTTATGAAAACGGCAGTACTCCGGTCACCGTGCCGCCAACGGTCGACGCGAAATTCTCGACGCCCTATGGAGACGTCCGTATCGTTCGAGTCATCGAGGGCATGATTGGCTACACCCAGAAAGATGGGTTCTTGGTCTCCGAGAACGAAACGTCGGGTGGCGTATTGTTTCGGTTCGAAGGTAAGAATTGGCCGAGCGATCAGTGGTACCAGGTCGTTACTGTGACGAAGCGAGGTCAGCGGATTTACAGTGACTTTGGGATTCGATTTCCAGGGTCCTACTTGTTGGAGGACGGCCGGGCCGAACTGATTCGGCCTCACGTTGATTTGGCTGATATCCAGCACTTTGAGTTGCGGCCAAGGGGCGAGTACCGAAAGTTTGTGCTTGAGGATATCCGGCTACCGAAGACGTCTACGGCCAAGTTCGTTGCTCCGCCGAAGGTTGTAGTGACGTTCGACGAAGTGAATTCCGAAGTGGCGGTAACCGAGTTGAAGCCGCTCGATCTTCGGCTTCAATTGCTGGATGGCAATTCTGTCAATGAAGGCGTCGGCGATCACGATAGACAATCCACCACCGGGAATCTTGCGAGCCTGGGTGATGAGTTGACCTTGATCGGTCGCCTTCGTGGCGTTGGGAATCTGAAATGGACGATCACTACTCAGCCGGATTCGTTCCGTGCCGGGTCGACGTCATCATCGGGGCCCCTCGGTCACAAGTTTTCTGCTTTGTATCGAATGTCTGCCTCTGACTTGAAAGCCGTCATAATTGAGTTTTCACCACCCTGATGACAACTGCGTCTCTGAACGGCGGATACCGTGACAGCCACTTCACCTTGCAGATGTGTTTTTGTGCGGTAATCTATGCCCAGGGAGGTCACGGATGGCTCGAAATGAACAACTCATACGGCAACACAAGTTGCTGCAAGTCCTGGAACGATATCGGTTTGGTCGAACGCTTTCCGAAATTCGAGACGAACTGGTCGAGGAATTAGGGCTCAGCTCGCTGCATACTCGCAGCGTCCGTCGCGATGTTGAGGCCCTTCAGGCGGCGGGGTTCGATGTTGTCTCTGTGGAGGCAGAACGCGGCCGTGTCTGGAAACTTGGGCCGCGATTTAAGGGCTCTCACAAGATCGCCGCTTCCGCCACCGAATTGATGGCGTTGTCGCTTGGCAGAGATCTGATGCATCCACTTGCCGGTACACCGTTCTGGTTGGGCATCGAGAGTTTCTGGAACAAGATTCAGGAGAGTTTGCCGCCTGGCGTTTGGTCGCACTACACCAAGTATCGAAAGATCTTGCACGTACTTGGGATGCCGGCAAAGAGTTACGAGAAGCATCAGGGGATGCTGAAAACGATCAACCGTGCGATTCTGGAGCACCGTGTACTGGAAATCGATTACCAGCGACTTGGGCAGCCGAAGGCGAGCCGACGGACGATTCATCCCTACGGCGTCGCGTTCTATCAATCCAGCCTATACGTCGTCGCGGACGCATGTGACGCGCTGGAGTCGGGTGACGAAAACCCTGTGCGGCATCTGAAGCTCGACCGGTTCAAGAAAGCGACGGCGCTCGACGATTGGTTCAGGCCCCGGGCCGACTTCAACCTTGAGGCACACCTGCAGCAAAGCATGGGAATGTTTGCTGGCCGCAAGGCCAAGAAGTTCAAAATCAAGATCAGCGCTTACGCAGCACCGTGGGTTGAGGAAGATCCATGGCACCCTGATCAGGACATCAAACGCCACGCTGACGGCTCTATAACGCTCACGGTTTCGGCCTCGCACGACCTGGAGGTGATCCCGAGAATCCTAGCGTTGGGAACTGAGGCCGAATTGGTTTCGCCTGCCGCAAGTCGGAAGGTCCTAGCGGAGACCGTCCGAGGTATGTCCAAGCTGTATCGAGGTTAGCGATTGGCGGTCGATTTTTGGGCTACTGCCAGTCGACCATTTCCAGCTCGTCGCGATAGTGCTGGATCGCCTCTTCCGGATTCAAATTGAACAAGGCCCGGCCATGCGTCGACCACTTTTGGCGGTCCCAAAAGAAAACGGCTGTCGCGGCACGCAGATTACCAACAGCCTCAACGTCTTCCATGCCTCCACCTTCGATTGCTTCGAATCGAATTGTCGTGGCGACTAACGCTCTCAGTTGCCCGTTGGCTCGTTCTTTGGCGAATTGAACTTCACTTTCGAAGTCACAATCGACCCATTCTAAACCACGTGGGATGCCGCGTTCGTTGGCCAGCTTAAGGAACTCAGCTTCCAACCATTCGCGTCGTAGGAAGAACTGCTTCCGCGCAGATTGAAGGTTGCCTTCTCTAACGGAAACAGAAACCTTCAATAGGAAATAGATTACGGCAGCAACGCACGCCAACCCTACACACAACCAAAAGAACGCTTGCACGTTTTGCCTCCCCCTACGTTGACTCTTTGTATTTTGCGAGCCAACCGATAAAAATACACCGTGATAGTAGTTGGCCTGATTTGGCAAAGCAAGAACCTGAGCCTGCGTGAATGGCGAAATAGGACGATGTTGGGGTTTGATGAATATGCAGGTCCAATGCAACAAATGCGGGGGGCGATTGGAAGTTGGCGAGGACCTAGTCGGCCAGCAGGTTCGTTGTCCTATTTGCGAATTTGTTGTCGAAGTGACGAGCGTTGCGCAAGACACTTTACCGCAGTCTTGCGAGATGCCGCAGTTTGCTGCGGGTGCCTCCGCTGAAGACTCAGTGTCGGAGGGAGCGTCTTCGGGCGCAGAAGAGTTGCCCGTTGAAGAAGTGCCGGAACGCGATGCTTCGGAGTCTGCCGATGAAGCTCCCGCAATCGGTAATGAGTGGTTTCTGAAGATTCCCGAAGGGGCTGAATTTGGACCGGTCGACCTGGATATGATGGACCAATGGGTCTCGCAAGGTCGTGTTTCAAGCGACTGTAGCCTTCGGACGGAGATGACCAGCTGGGTGTCCGCCTCGGAGCACTACCCGGAATTATTGGGAGCTAAGCAGTCGGAAAGCCAACGACCCGTAGGCATGACCGCCATCGAACCGCATCGAGGGCTATTCGTTCTCAGCCTAGCGATACTCGGGTGCCTGGTTCCGTTTTTCTCCGTCTGGCCAGCAGTGGCTGGTACCCAGGATCTGCGGAAAATGGTTTCGGGAAAAATGGACCGTAGCGGAGAAGCCATGACAAGATCGGGACAGGCGATCGGGATGGTGGCTTCGATCATCTGGATCGGTGCGTTCGCAATCTTGTTGCTTGCGGTCTTGGTGCGTTCAATGTCTAGCCTCACTCGCTAGACGAACTAACCATCGCGAGAGGCCGTCGGAATAGCGAGTAAACAAGTCTGCAAGGGAGTTGGGCATTCGCCGCGCGGCCGTGAACTAGGCCTTTGATCCGTCCGCGTACAGTGTGCCATTGCGGAACGCTTCGGCCATCGCCTGTGGGACTTCGGATTCTGCGAGAACCAGTCGAGCACGATTCTCCGTCACCTTGGCTTTGCTTTCTTGTTCGGCCGCAACAGCCTCCGCACGACGGCTTTCTGCCTGAGCACGTGCGACTCGTGTGTCGGCTTCGGCCTGGTCAGCCTCAAGCCGTGCACCGATATTTTCACCGACATCGATGTCGGCGATGTCAATCGACACGATCGCGAAAGCGGTTTGTGCATCCAGACCACGGTCGAGTACAGCTCTGGAGATCCGATCTGGGTTCTCTAGGACGTCCGAGTGCGTCGCCGACGATCCGATTGAGGAGATAATACTCTCGCCGACACGAGCGATAACGGTTTCTTCTGTGGCGCCACCGATCAATTGTTCTAGGTTCGTGCGAACCGTCACACGTGCACGAATGCGGAGCTCGACACCGTCCTTTGCGATCGCGCTAAGCGTCGTCTTGCCGCTGCGTGAAGGATCGGGGCAGTCAATGACCTTTGGGTATACGCTGGTTCGCACAGCGTCCAAAACATCTCGCCCGGCGAGGTCAATCGCGGAAGCTCGGTCAAAGTCCAAATCGATGCCCGCCCGATGTGCGGCAATAATGGCGTTGATTACTCCCATCACGTTTCCGCCGGCCAGATAATGTGCTTCCAGTCTCTCGGTGGAAATACCGTCGCGGCGGTCAATTGAAAGGCCAGCCTGTTTGGCCATGACCTTTGCCGTCACGATCACGCGAGGCGTAACCTGTCGGAAGCCCATGCCCACCAGATTCATCAGCGATACGTCAGCACTTGACATGTAGGCCTGAAACCAGAGCTTGCCGTACATGAGGAAGATGATGACGACGACGAGGGCCACCAGGAGGAGAAATCCAATCACGCCGACCATGAGAAGTTCTTTTGGCGTGAGCGCGAGCAGCGTTAAGTCCAGCGGCATAGCAATCCCTTTTCTGACGTCTGTAACCCCCAGATTGTAGATTAGAGATCTTAGCTCGCAAGTCCGAGTCGCTCGGCATCGCTCTTGGAATGGGTGGATCGTGCAAGAGTCAGCACTATACGAAAAAAAGCCCACCAATCCGTGGTGGGCTGAATGCAACACTTCAGAGGCCGGGCGGAACTCCGCTCGGTTATGTTCGATTCTCGTGAGGCTGAGCCGCTGCGTTTCGCGATTCAACCCCGAAATCAATCGTTGTTACCAGGTCGGACTAGCGTCTGCGACGACGAAGTCCAAGCAGGCCGCAAGCAGCAGTGAATGCTAGAGCAATCGTGGCAGGTTCTGGTACTGGCTTCACGAACTGGACGTGGTCGATTTCGATACCGCGTCCTTGGTCGATTCGAACGCTCAATCGCTTGATTGTCTCGCCGTCCATTCCAACAACACCGAAGAATCTGTCTTCCTGAGTTGTTCCAGTGAAGACGTCGTCGAAGAAGCTGTCGTAGGTGCCGGTGACAAGCTCGCTGCCGTCTTCAGCGTATGCCGTTACGGTAACGGTGGTCGCTCGACGGTCAGCATCGGTGAAGACGAATCCAGCAGATGGCGTTGGCTCGTCAAAAGTGATCGTTAGCCCGGACGTCGCTGCGAACCACGATGATCCCATGGTGCCGTCGCCGTCGATCGAGTTGTCATCAGCGTCTACGGAGTCCGTTACGGGCACTCCCTGACCTGAGGTGAACTTCGGTCCAATTCGCTGGCCAAAGTCGATCGAGAAACCAACTTCCCATGGACCGTCAGCATCTTCGAAGTCTTGGACGCACAGCAAGTGATCACTGTCGAAGACGCCTTCAGGTGTGTCGGTGAGTGCTAGGTATGGGCTGGGACCGACGATCGTCGCTGCGTTTGCGAATGCCGCGATGCAGCAAAACGCTGCTGTTAAAAGTGAGTATTTCATAGTATTCCCCTAGTTTTGCATTCAATCTTGTTGCTTAAGTCTGAGTGCTTCGCTTCCTGCCAAGCTGAGTGTGTAACCAGGAGCAACCGACCAGAGGAGCCAACGCGCAAGGAAAATCCACGCATTTGGACCAAGGGACATTCCAACACGAAAGCTTGGAATGACTTGAGAGGGTTGCTCGCACGAAAGATCTGCTAATAACTCCACGCGGTGGAGAAACCAGATCTAAACGATGTGCATTGGCAACCTCAGTGAGAGAACTTCT
>CAYQMZ010000449.1:0-6616 GCA_964418725.1 uncultured Pirellulaceae bacterium | reverse complement strand
GCTGGAGATCTTTTTCTGGACGGTCGCCAGTTTCGCCGCATCCAATCGGGGCATCTGAGGCCGGGATTGCGAAGTCGCCCACGTGGGTTCGTGCATTTCCCCCGAGGGCAACTCCAGCAAGCGGCGATGCGCATCGGTGCCACCGGAAGGAGTGGGTTGTTTGCCAGCCTTTCTAAAGTGGTCTGTGATTTTGTTCGTCGTTATTCTGCGAAGCCAACCGCGAAACGAGTGGCCCGCATGTTCATTGCGGAAGTCCGGCAATTTCCTGGCGACACTTCGTAAAACCTCCTGCACAACGTTGCCTGCATCAGCTGGTTGCAAACCGGCACGTCGACACCAGCGATAGATTCGCCGGCTGTAAAGGTGCACCAAGTCTCTCCACGCCTCGGGATTCGATTCCTTGGCGTTTCTGATCAAGGTCGAGGATGTCTTGCTTTGCTCTTCCATAAGGGCTTAACGCCGGAGCATTTCAAAAATTCACGTTACGGTAGTTTGACCCAATTCGATGCTAGCCAAACAGCAAAAGCAGCGAGAAAGTACCCAAAAAACAAGTGTGAATTGAAGGAGTGGGCAAGTCCACGAAAAAGGCGGAACCCAATTTGGGTTCCGCCACGTGCGAACTCAATAAAATGTACATCAAGATGCATTCGCCGTGGCGAGCGACATCTTACGCGAAGTCGAAATCGTCTAGCGCTTTCGACGCCACGCGAGCAATGCCAAGCAACCGAAGCTGACTAGCAGGTTCGAGGAAGGCTCTGGCAAGATCGTGCCGATTGGATCAGCACCAATGTTTGCAGTCGCGTCCGCTGAAAAGTTTTGCAGGACGTTTTCCGAGACTTGCAAGCCTGGAGCACCCGTTGCACGAGTGACATCTGTGAGGCTGATCGCCAATGACGCAGTCTCTGGTGCGAGTTGGCTGAAAAGTACATCAAGCTCATCGGCAGCTGGGCCGGTGAATGTGCCGAGGTTCATCGAAATGAATCCACCAGTTGCCGAAGCACTGGTCGTACCGTGTAGCGAACCGTCTTCGAGGGTTGCCGTCAGAAGAACTGCACCAGCATCATCGTAAAGTTCGAAGGTACCGCCCGTAGTCTGCTGGGTCACCAAGCTGAAGATGCCTTGATCGACTAGTACTGGGCTGCCCACCATCGATACGCCCGATAGCGAGAACGAACCTTGGCTGGGTGGAATGATGTCAGCAACACTTCCCGATACAAAACCGTGGAATGTGACATCTGATTCTTGGTCGCCGGGAGAACCAGCAACGCCATCATCAACTGTTGAAAGAACGCCATCGATCAATTCGATGTCGGGACCGGTCGAACCGAGACCAAGCTTTACGATTGTTTCGGCCTGGACTGATGATGTGAAGAACACAACTAACGCAGACAGTAGAAGACTGCGTTGGATGGACATGGTCATTAGAACCCTCCTGGATTATTGCTGCGTTTCGCCTGCCTTGTTTACCGCATCTCGTCCAAGTCGTCGTGGCTAACGCAACGAACACTCTGCTGAATCAATTCGTCGGACGAGGGGAATCCATCTTCCCGATTGAGCCAAACTATAAACCGATCTGACCCTCGGTCAATACACAACTTAGGACGATTTGGAGAGGTTTTCCGTCAGCATTGACCTGCGCTTTAAAGTGGGTTGAGTGGGTTGTTTTGGTTGAGTTCCTGTGGGGCAAATTCATGTCCCTCAGTCGAGGTGATCGCTAGCGTTCGGGTGTGACCGATCTTTTCTATTTGCTGCAGGCTGCGCATTTCTTCTGTGCTCCAAGGCGAGTGCATTTTGTGCTGCATTGCCGCCGGGACATCGTGCACGAAGGTCCGAATGTCAAGTCGCATGTCGAGCTTCGTAGGCGCGCTCTACGTTTCAGCGCAGCGTGAAGGCGCGTCAAACGAAGTTCAGGCCGAACGAGCGGGACTTCGATGGCTAAAAGAGAGCTTAGGGTTCAGCGCGGACCTGTTGTGGGCTTATTCCCCGAACCTAAGCTGGTCGGGTTGCGACACTCTCGCGAACGATGCTCAAAATCTGCTCTCGTTCTTCGCCGATGATGGGTAGGCGGGGTGCACGAACTGTTTCCGTACCGTAGCCCATTTCTGCGCAGGTGAGTTTGATGTACTGCACGAGTTTGGGGTGGCTATCGAAGTGCAGCATCGGGGTGTACCAACGATAGATCTCGAGTGCTTTCTTAAAGTCTCCGGCCATCGCCGCATCCCACAACAAACGGTTCTCTCTTGGGAAGGCATCGACTAGACCGGATACCCATCCTGTGGCTCCGAGCATCATGCACTCGAGTGCACAGTCGTCGAGTCCTCCAAAAATCAGATAGCGATCACCGAGCGCATTGAACAGGTCGGTCACTCGCCGTGGATCACCGGATGCTTCTTTGATGCACACCAGGTTCTCGCAGTCTGCCATCTCCTGGAACATTTCCGGTGTGATGTCGACGCGATAAACGGGCGGATTGTTGTAGCACATGATGGGCAGTTTTGTGGCTGCCGCGACCGTACGGAAATGATTGGCTGTTTCTCGCCCGTCGGAGTTGTAGACCATGCCCGGCATTACCATGAGGCCATCCACACCGGCCTGCTCTGCTGCGCGGGCAGTCACACAAGCCCCTTCCGTCGTGAACTCGGCGACTCCGTTGAGTACTGGCAGACGCCCGTTCGCCGCTTCGACCGTCATCCGAAGGACTGCAACCTTTTCGTCGAGAGACAGTGAACAGTTCTCGCCGATAGTCCCTAGCATGATGAGCCCATGGATCCCGTCGTCGATTAGGGCTTCGACATGGGCTCTGGTGGCGTCAAGATTGAGCGAGAAGTCTTCGTTGAATTGCGTGGGAACGGCTGGGAAAACGCCTGACCAGTCGACTTTCATGAGTGTTAGCTTTCGTACCCAATTGACACTGGGGATTTGTTGAAGATGCAAAGCGGACTAAACCAACATGGCAATCGGCGAGAAAACTGGATATTGGCGATTGAAAATTGGAGAAGCCTTCATTAGTATCGCAAGCCGTCGGAGACCACATTGCAATAACGGCCGTGGACGGCCAGAGACACGTCTAACGAACTGAATACTTTTACTTCTTTCTTCAAGAAGCCGCTACTGACGACATCGTAGAAACGCCATTTTTTCATTCTTAGCCGATCCCATTGGGGGCGGTCGCGAATGAAGGAATGGCGTTTTTCTTTTGCCAATTGTTACTTCGAGCATCGTCGAAGTATTCAGATATCGAATCATCGGGACGTGATGGACATCGTTACGTCAACGCTTTGAGAAGGAGCCGCTAACCAAGAACATCTCACCGCAACGTGCGGTTACCTAAGAGCTTGAAATACAGCGAGATCACACATGTGAGTCCGGAATGGACTCGACCGAAGACAAACGATTCTTGGAGTTTACACCCGATGAAAAATCTTTTTGTAGCACTTACTGTTTTGGCGATGGCCTCTTTTGCCAGCGCTCAAATGTTGGAAGGTAATTTCCCAGCTGAAGGCGGAAACATTTCCGTCACCGCGAGCGGTGGCGACGTTGCCGCTGCTGGTCTGGACTTCAACTCAGCCGGCGGAAACCTGATCCCAGCTCCTGGCACAGATGCCTCTCCTTTCACGTTTTTCCTAGCAAATACTGCAAACCAAGTTACGTACGGTAACCTTGGCACGTCGGTAACGTTCGCTGACGGCAGCACGACAGAGCTTTCTGTTGGTGCGGCTGCTGGAGCAGACGACATCACTGCATCTTGGGGCATGGGTGCAACTCCAGTTGCTTTCCAAGTCCGCGTTGTTGGTGGCGAAGTCACTCCAGTTGAGCCTGTAGACCTTTCTGGCTTGTCTCCTATCTTCGCTCCTGGCAACACCATCTATGGTGGTCAAGTTGCTGAAGGTGCATTCAACATCGGTGGCGAAGGCTTCTCGGGCAACCAATGGCCTGGTGGCGAAGCTCCTGCAAACGCGATCAACGGAACTGGCCAGAAGTACCTGAACTTTGGCAAGGAAAACACTGGCTTCTTGGTCACGCCTGACAATGCAAGTGTTGTTTCTGCTCTGAAGTTCTGGGCTGCAAACGACGCGATTCCACGTGACCCAGCCAGCTATGAGATCTGGGGAACCAACGGTGCCATCGACGCAAGCGAAGGTTTCCTTGACGTTGCTGACTTCACCGCGATTTCGGTTGGTGACATCAACCTTCCCGATTCCCGCAACGACGGCGGCGAAGCTGCACTTGATGAAGCTAACTCGTTTGCAGTTGCGTTCGAGAACTCTGACACTTACTCCAGCTACCTTGTTGTTTTCCCAACGCTGAAAGATTCGGCCGGTGCGAACAGCATGCAGATCGCTGACGTTCAAGCTTTCGGAGCTGTTGTTCCTGAACCAGCATCGTCAACATTGTTGGCTCTGGCTGGCTTGGCTGGACTTTGCTTCCGACGTCGTCGCTAAGCGACAAGCGTTCGCGCAATAGCAATCGTTAAACAACCAAAGGCGTTCCAACAATGGAACGCCTTTTTGCATGCGCTATACACGCGTCTGAACCAAATCGTTCACCGCTCGAAACGCCTGAAGTTGGACCTTCGTTGACCTCGTCAAAATCGGGACAACCGTGGGAAATTCGTTGACACTAAAAGTCCGAATCACTAACATCGAAGCATCTGACACCAAGTCACCCTTTTGCCATGACGGCAGGTAGCAAGTCGCTAATTACAGCACAAGAACTTCAATAGCACTGTTTGAGTAGCTACTGACGATCCGTAAGAAACGCCATTTTTTCACTAACCTCGCTTCGCTTGAGTTGCCGAACTCAAGACGGATCGTCGAGTGAAGGAATGGCGTTTTTTCTTTGCTACCCTTCTGATCGGATTCTGAAGACTTGACATTACCGCGATGCGGTTGTGGGCGTCACAAAGAAGAATCGCGCAGGATATGCGTTTGACGAAACAGTAGCGTACGTAGTTTTTCTCGGAGATGACAACATGAAGAAGTTTATCGTAGCGATTGCGATTGCCGCCTTGGCAGCGACTGTAAACGCACAAGAGCTAGTGGGATCGTTCCCAGCAGAAGGTGGTAACATCACGGTCACTGCGTCAGGTGACGTTGCTGCAGCCGGTTTGGATTTCACATCTGCAAGTGGATCGTTAGTACCAGCACCAGGAACGGACGCGGCACCATTCACGTTCTTCCTTTCGAATACAGCGAATCAGGTTACGTACGGTAACCTTGGCAACAACGTCACGTTTGCTGACGGAAGTAGCACGGAACTTTCTGTCGGAGCCGCAGCCGGCGCTGACGACATCGTTGCCGCATGGGGTAACGGAGCTACACCAGTTGCGTTCCCTGTTGGACCTTCGAACCCAGTTGTTCCAGAGCCAGCTTCGGCGACTCTACTTGGACTAGCTGGTGTTCTTGGTTTGGCTTTCCGACGTCGCAATCGCTAGGCGTCTAGCTCGCAAGAGCTTTGTCTGAATCATCTTAAAAAGGGCGTTCCATTTGGAACGCCCTTTTTTGTTTGTCTTTAGATGACAACGAAGACCCGGATCGTTGGCGGATTCGTGGGGAGGCGGTTCTCACTCAACAAGACGTGTAGAGTTCGCCTGGATCCGCGGAAGGCTTTTTCTTTTCTGGCCGGCCTTCCTTACTCTTGTGATTGGCTGCGAGCGAGCTGCTCACTCGTCTTCAACTGCAAAAAATGTTGCAAATGCTGATGCGTTTCAATGTGTCGCGTTCAAGTTCGCTAACCATTTTCGACTCGTCGACGACAAACGCAAATTGTCGTTACAAGCGTTTGAAGAAAAGTGTCGAAAGTAGATGGATTTTCAACAATAGAGAGTTGACACCGTTAGATGCACAATTAATATCTCACTTAACTTCAACACTTACCTAACGGCCATGACGGCCGGAGCACAGTCTAACGACCAGCACTGACGCACACGTCTGATTTCAAAAGAAGTCGCTACTGACGATATAAGCAAAACGCCATTTTTTCATTCTCTATCACTATCCCTTTATCGGGATGGGCGGTGCGAATGAAGAAATGGCGTTTTTCTTTTGTGAAAAGCGTTTGGGAAAAAGTTGATGTTGTCTCGAAAAGGAGCAGCTAATCAGGAATCTTGAGCTTAGCCACAGTGTGTGGCGTTCATTTGGAACATGCCTTAAGGCACCGGCTTGGCGAGCCGAAAGTAAACCAGCCAAAAAATAGCTTTCTCTTGGAGACGACATCAATGAAATACTTAGTAGCAACAATTGCAGTTATCGCGTTTGCAGCCAGTGCGTTCGCTCAGGAAAACCTAGTCGGAACTTTCCCAGAGGGTGGTGGAGCCATTTCGGTTACCGCAACCGGGGGTGACGTCGCAGCGGCAGGCCTCGACTTTAACTCTGCTTCGGGCAGCTTGGTCCCAGCACCAGGAACGGACGCATCGCCGTTCACGTTCTTCTTGTCGAACACAGCAAATCAAGTCACTTACGGTAACCTAGGAACTAGCGTTACTTTCGCTGACGGCAGCACCACAGCATTGTCTGTTGGAGCAGCCGGTGGCGCGACGGACATCACAGCTTCATGGGGTAAGGGCGCCACACCAGTTGCGTTCACCGTCAGTGAAGATATCCCAGTGATGACTGGT
>CAYQMZ010000448.1:0-6630 GCA_964418725.1 uncultured Pirellulaceae bacterium | reverse complement strand
GCTTAGCATCGACTAAGCCCACAGGGCCACGCTTGCCGTAAACCCATGCAAGAAGTTTTGGCCACCGACTGGGCCCATCTCGCCTTGGCAGAAAAAGCCCGTCACAGGCAGTTCGCCGAATTGCTGGCGAATGGCAAGTGCGTCGTGATCGGGCTTTTCAAAGAACCGTGAACCTCGTCCATTGCATGTGAATAGCAGGGCCGCCTTTGGAGCACTACTTGGCTCAGCCCGGCTCAGCATCTGTCGCAGGTCCTCATCGGCGGTCACCGCGTCGCGAACATGAAACTGCACGGTCTGCCCGGGGCGAAAGTAGTCACCAACAATCACACTCTCATTGTCGGGGTTCATACCCGTCACGTTTCGGATCAGAAAATCACCGTAAGAGAACGAGTCTTGGTATTCGTTGACGACGCGCCCCATGTGAATACCGAGCCGTATGAGATCTTTGTCTCGAGTTGGCAGCCGATCATAAATCGCTTTCAACTGCTGGTGAGCTTTGATGCCGCCAAGCTCCAAAATTTCGTTTTGCTCGGCCTTCGTGATCACGAAATGCTCGCCGACCGGTCGACATCCTTGAGAAACCACCGGCGTCAGCGGAGCACCCTGCAGTCGAGCAACAACTCCGCCCTCAGAAACGACCGTCTGATTACAGATTAGTTGCGACTCGTTCGGCCCCATCCCGCCGCTTGCCACACCACCAACCACGGGCACCCCCGGATGTTCGCGATTGATGGACTCCAGGAAAACATCCGTCGGGAACGTATAGGGTTCCGTAACCGCCAACAGACTTGTGTCCTCCGCCCAATCCGCCTCAGACAACTTGGCCCCGTGCCCATCAAAGCCGCCAGTTTGGCGATCGTACCGCAGGTGTGAAACCTCAAAATCGCAGCCAGGAATCCAAGCCGCCCAGACCGACAGACAAGGGTCCTCCTCGATTTCTTCACCGTCGTGAACAATTCCCTGCCCCGTACAACCAACCATACTGCCGGGCGACAATCTCTCGTGCAGAAGGTCGACGACCGACTGCAGCTGGCTATTGAAATGAGGCGACGCGAATACCACGACCAAATCCGGTCCGGATTGTAGGTTGGCATTTTCGAACTGGGTGGCAACTTCGGCACACGCCTGCGCGGCAATGGGCTGCTTACTAGAAGCGCTGAAATACTGGTTTTCCGTCGTCATAAAAGTGAGCCGCAGTTCATCCGTGTACGAGTAGCGTGGAACCCTCGCCTGCCGCCGGACTGTAACCGGTTCGTATCAACGGGCGACGGTAATCTTGAGGCGTTGCGTTCGACGACGTTACATTTCGATTTCGAACCCGCGCCGCATCTCTCGACCGAGCAACTGCTGCGCTACGTCGTCTCCGATCACTTTCTCCGCGTTCGGATCCCATTGAATCTTTCGGCCGACACGGGCAGCGATTCCTGCCAAGTGACATGTTGAAAGTGCGCGATGATGAGAATGCACGTCCGAGATCGGATCTTTACGCTGTTTCACGGCGTCGAAGAAGTTCTCGAAGTGATTTGTCAGCGAGCGGCCTTTGTAAGCCGCCTCCATCGCACCGTCGGGAAGCGGATTGCTTTCCAAATCTTCGACGGGTTTACCAGTGATCTTGCCACGGTTGACGAAGAGACGCCCTTTCGTGCCCTCGAACAGAATGCCGTTGCCCTGGTCATGACGAATCTCAATCTCTTTTCCGTCGTCGAATTTTGCAGAGATCAAAAACTCAGTGGCGGTGTTGTATTGCGAATTGTCCGTTGGATAGCCGTCGACGAACTGCACCGGATGCTTCGCCACTACGGGATCAACTGAGGTTGGGCCAGTCGCGATCTTATCCAGCCCCCACGTGGCAATGTCGACATGGTGTGCTCCCCAGTCGGTGAGTTTTCCACCGGAGTACTCGTACCACCAGCGGAATTCGTAGTGGCTTCGCGACCAGCTTTTTGTCTCGTTGCGGTTACCTGGCTTGCTGCGGTAATTCACAAACGGTGCCGGTCCCAACCACTGATTCCAGTCGAGGTTTTTCGGTGGATCAACTTGAGGAATCTCGGGACTTGTCGGAGCACCACCGATGCTGCAGACGGCTCGTTTTACTTCGCCGATCCGCCCGTCACGAATCATTGCGATTGCCTGAATGAATTGACGACTGCTGCGTTGCTGAGTTCCAATCTGCACAACACGTTTTGTATCGCGGCAGACTTTACTCATCAGACGCCCTTCCTCGATTGTCAGCGTCATTGGCTTTTCGCAGTAGACATCCTTTCCAGCGAGCATCGCTTCAATGGCGATTTTCGCATGCCAATGATCGGGCGTCGAAATGTGAACGATGTCGATTTTGTCATCGTCCAAAATTGCACGATAGTCAGAAGCCTTCACGGGCGCACTGCCAGTCCAGTCTTTGACGATTTCACCAGCCAACTCTTGCCGGTTCGAATCGGCATCGCAAACCGCAACATAGTCACCGTACTTGCGGAAGTCAGGCGCTGAACCGTAACGCCCCTCCAGCCCCGTGGCTCGTTGGTACCATCGACTGCCCGTTCCAACCGCAGCCACACGAGGTCGTTCGTTAGCAGCATAGTAGCCATTTGCTCTTTCAGTCCGACTTGCGATCACCGCCGCACCGGCCCATGCCAAAGAACTTGTGATTGCTTGCCGTCGTGTTACGGAGGTCATTTTCATGTTGGGGACTTTGCCGGTGCATGGAGGGTAGGAGTTGGGAACGACAACTCTCATTCCCGAAAGGACTTAGACAGCCCCGATTGTAACAGCGTAAATCACTTGGCCAAAGCGTCGCACTGCCAGCCTACAACCTAAACCAGCGCGTCAATTCGACGTTCTTATTGCTGGATCGCGCGGATTTCGTAGGTCGTTCCCATCAGGCGTTGTCTGCGAAGCATTTGCAGAAAATGATCCATCCCAAGCAGCACAAACCACGGTAAGTATTCGAACCAAACAACCACGTAATCAAAGAATGCGGCGCCCGATAGTGGTACCGTCAACCAGACACGCTGGTCCACAAAATGGGCATCGAGGAAGAATCGCAAGTAGTACAAAAACAGCAAACCGCTCATCAGTAACCAAACGCGGCTTCTGGCAAAGCAGATCCAAGGCATAGCCCAGATCCAGTACCACGGATTCAATGTTGGCAGCAGTAACCAGAACCAAGCAAGCGTCAGAAACACCCATCGCAACCAATCGGCGTTAGTGTTCGCTTGTGAGGCCCGCCAGGCAAAGTACAACGCCAACACGCCAAAAATCACGGCAGTCGTCGTACGTGCAAAGCAAAAGGCCGCGCGATGTTCGTCGACACCAAACAGCTCGCTCGTCAATCGTGTGATCGTCTCTCGCACGGAATCAGGAACGACGACAAACCACGGACGGGGCTCGCCTTCGCCACGCAACCGATCGGGAACCGTATTCTCCGCTAGATTGAGAAATATGAAGTCATTCATCATCCAGTGCGAAAGAAAGACCTTCAACCCTTCCTGCGGATCTGTGGTCTCGGCGGTCATAGACGCTTGATCATTGGTCGACCGGATCAGTGGAGACAGAACGCACAACGTCGTCGCCCCTAGCACCGTCGCAGCGAACAAGGCCTGCCGCCACCCACTCTTCTTCCAAGCCGTCAGCAGAACCAAGGGCGTAAGCACGACGGGATACAATTTTGCGCCGATTGCCAGCGCCAGCATTACGCTGCCAATCAACTGCAGTCCGAGCTGTCGTTTCTGATTCAAGACTGCGTGGCCGTAGTTTGCACGCATGACACACACGACGGCGGCAACGGAGAAGCAAACGGCAATCGAGTCCAGATGGCCACTGTTCGCGAACTCCTTCATAACCAGCGGACACCACGCATAAGCAACGAGCCAGCCCACGTGTGCGTCGGCTAGTTTCAACGTCCAGTAGATCAACAGAATGGTTAGCACATCAAACGCCACGATCCACACCTTCATGATGTTCACGTGCGTTTCGAACGAAGCCTGTTTCGGCGTCGTCGCGGCAGCGGCGGCAAACACAGCCTGGCTCACGGGTGGATAGACGGTTGGGACCGAACCGTAGTGAATACGTTCAAGCACCGTTTGCTTTGCAATGGAACTGTCACGCAATTCGCCCAACGCCGCCAATTCTTCGTGTGCTTCGGATCGATTCGATTCAATGACTTGTTGTGGAGCGTATGAAAACGGACTTACACCGGCCAGCGTTACATTGCCGTCCCAGATGTAACGGTAGATGTCGATCTCTTGAATCGGAACGGAAACCAACATCACCAGTCGGAACAATACCGCGAACGCAACAATGACGTGCAGCAAGTATTTTGATTCCGTCCGCAACGCGCGAGAAAGGGCGATGAGGTAACAACCAAACGAAGCCGCGAACAAGGTAAGAACTAGCTTCAGTGGCCGACAGACTTGTGGCTGGCTGTATTCGAACGCGCCACTGAGCTTGGTGAGAACTGCAAAGATGGCGAGCATCACGGTGCCCTGGACAATGAGCAACCAGAGCGTTCGTGATGGCTTGCTTTGACTCATTGAATGACCTTGCGTTGAACAAGAGTTGTCATTCTAGCATTGGCCATTCGCAGGACGCGCATCAACTTTTGCCGGTCCCAGCGAAAATAAACTTTACAGCGTATCGAACCACCCAAAGTTGTGGTCGGTAACACAGGCGAACTCACGCCGTGCGACCGATCCGCGGCCATGCAAAAGTGGCACTCCGTTTCAAACAGGAGGTGGCCAAGTCTGCTTGTCGAACTCGCAAGGTCACTCGATCGCCGACCCGGATGACGGCGTCGTTACCGAACGTTGGCCTACCGGGTGCCGGAGCCCACGGAGCTCGGCCCGCCGAAACCACCGCCGTCAAATTGCTGGTAGCTGGATTGATCCATAGGAGCTGCGTTCGATCCGTATGTTGGCTCACCAAGAAACGGATTCGGCCCGGTGTACGGTGCACTGGAGAGCGGCGAACTGCCGCAACTTCCGCTGCCTCATCCGCCGGCCAGTCCGCGGTTTCCCATACACCCGACTACCGAAATTAATGCAGATGCCGCCAGAACAGCGCAAAAGACTCTCATCATTTTCTCTTCCTTGAGTATCAATGACCTGATGCGAAACGTCGCACGCTCGAATGAGCTACGTGGTCTCAGACGCAGACCGACGCGAGATCTTACAAGCCATTTCGTGCTTGTACCGGATGCAAACGTCACAGGGAATGTCAGCTAACGCGAACGCTAGCCACCACACACTGCGGCACCCCGCACAAGTTCGACACGGTGGTTCATACTGGCGATTTCGACTCGTTCTGAGGCCTTCGACAAAGCACCGTAGCCCCGCCAACACTGGGCCCACGACGGAATTCCACGCCCACGGAAATTCGTGATATCACTGCTGAAATAGTCTGACCATCGCGGCGAACGTAAGTACAGGCCCCCACATGTGCGCCGGCCGCTAACGCCGTTAACTCGTTGTACTGAGGAGAGTTAAGATGATTCGTCGGACCCTAAAGATGGGTGTGGCCGTCGCGACCGGAGCGATTCTGTTGGGCGGCCTTCTGTTTGGAGGCGACCTTGTAAGCTACGTGCGAACAGGGGTCTCCAGTGTGCGTCAAGAAGTTCGATCTGCGATCCCAATCGAAGTCGAACTTGAACGAGCACGCGAAATGATTCGGGAAATCACGCCCGAATTGCAATCCAACATTCAATTGATTGTTGGAGAAGAAATGGCAGTCACGGGACTGAAGAAAGAGATTGAGTTGGCTCAATCCAATTTGCTCGGCCAACGTCAGCAAGTCGTCGCGTTGAAGTCTCAACTGGACGGCACGCAAAACGTATCGCTTGTCGTCGGCCAGCGGCAACTGCCTCGCAACAAGGTTGTCGAGAAGCTCGCTAGTCGCGTCGGACGCTTCAAGCAAGCTCAAGCACAACTGGATAGCAAGCTGAAGATGCTTGAAATCCGCGAGCGATCTTTGTCGGCTGCTCAAGACATGTTCGAGAAAACGAAAACTCGGAAGGCAGAGCTTGAGCAAAAGGTAGAGTCGCTGGTTGCTAAGCACCGTTTGGTGAAAGCTCAGGCGGTTGCAACTTCGATCCACATCGACAACAGCCAGCTGGCACGAGCTGACCGTTTGATGAAGGACATCGAAAAGCGTTTGGAAACTGCTTCTCGCATCATCTCTTACGAGGCAGACCTAGAGAATCCGCAATTCGACGACGTCCTTGTTGAGGAAGACGTTATCGAAGAAGCCAACTCTTGCTTGGGAAATTGTGACGAAGCCGAGACCGACGTGGACTTCGACTTGCTGATGACGCAAATCGATTCGGACAACGTAAAGGTTGTTCGTGTCACCCACTAAGTCTCTCGATCGATCGAATGCGGGAGGCCCACTGGCCTCCCGCTTTTAGATCACAAACTTCACGGCCCAAAATGTGATCCCTACGACAAAGGCAAGTGCCATGATGTTACCTTTGCGAATTCGAAAAGCCGAAGTTGCCTTGAATGACGGACGACTGGACGAAGCTTACCAGCAGGCGATTTGTGACGATGTTCGCAACCACCGAAAAGGGCAAAAGCTTGTCAGTCGACTACAGCGAGCCTACGAAAAGCGAGCTCGTACGCATTTGACCGATGGAAACCC